>CANETI010000029.1 GCA_947440715.1 Planctomycetota bacterium
AAACGGTAGACTATCACGTGCCGCGTGGCATCCTCGAACATGTCGCAGAGATATTAGCTGGTGGAGGCGAAAATCTCGACGTCATTTCCTGGGCATTAGAAGCGGGCGAAAATCTCGACGCAATTCTTTGGTTGATGGACCACATTGATATCAATGCAAAACGGCAGCGATTCTTAACTGATCATATTCGACTATTCACCTCTGGGGGCGGATCATGAAACGCGAAACGTTGCTACCACTAACCGTCAAAGAATTGCGCGCCTTGGCGGCGAAAAAAGGAATTCCTAAAGCCTCGAGTTTGGTTAAAGCCGAACTCATTGAGGCCCTCGCTTCATCTAGCAAAAATCCTGCGCCTACGGCGAAAATCATCGCACCAACGACGGAAGCCAAAGCTACGATAAAAAATAGTGCCACGGCAAAAAAGATCAGCGCCACTAAAAAAAGCGCCACTAAAAACAACTCATCAGCAAAAACAAAATCAAAGAAAAACGCTCCGGTAAGCAAAAGCACGCGTACCCGCAAACGTATTTCGCTCACCTCGCCAAAACGAAAAAACGTATTGCCAACGGCAATTTCACCTAAGCCATTAAATGCTATATTATCTAAATTTATTTCCACATCATCACTGCGCGTTGGCGCACCTCCCACGCCGCATAATCCGCAAGCACCTGGCGCGAATCCAGGCTTACCAATTCCAGATCATTACGGGCGCGATCGATTAGTATTAATGGTGCAAGACCCATTACACATTTTTGCCTACTGGGAATTACAGGCTGAAACCGTCGCCCGCGCGATCAATGACACGCATGGCGGCGACCCCGTTCTCGTTATTCACACCAGCGGTAATACTGAAACGCGAAGCGTCGATTTACGCGGTGGGAATTATTACTTATCTGTTTCTGCCGACCAAGATTACGAAGCCGAACTCGCGCTACGAAGCACAAATGGTGCGCTACATGTGTTAGTACGTTCAAATAAAGTCCGTACTCCAGCCCCCTCTATTTCTCAGCGTATTGATGAACAATGGATGGGCATCGAAAATACCGAAGGTTCATTCCATGAATTATTAGAGCTGGCTGGACTCCCAGGGCAAGTTGCTGGTGCCAACAGCGTCTCACGCTTACGCGACCAACGTTTAGCAACGTGGAATTGGCAACACAGCGGCGTGACATCGATATCCAGCGCTGTCTTATCAAGTCACAATCGCAGCAGCAGTGCACGATTATCTCCGTGATAAACCGCCCCACATTCCGTCAGGATGCTACTGATGCCTGACGGCTACTTGATGATGGTCTTACATGCGCATTTACCATTTGTGCGCCATCCTGAAGACCCCCACTTCTTAGAAGAGCGATGGCTGTTCGAAGCCATCACTGAAACCTACATTCCTTTGCTCTCACGATTAGAGCTTTTGGTTCGTGATGGTGTACGTGCGCGATTAACTATGACGTGGTCGCCGCCGTTATGCGAAATGCTCGCCGACCCGTTACTGCAAGGCCGTTATCGCCTGCACGTATCGCGTTTACTGGAATTGGCCGAACAAGAAGTTCATGCGAAACAACACAGTCCATTTGCTGAAGCGGCGCGCATGTACCGCGATCATTATCGTTATTGCCTCTCGATCTATGAACGTTTCCAGGGAAATATCTTAACCTGGGTGTGCCAATTACGCGATCTTGGTGTTATCGAGCCAATCACCTGCGGCGCGACTCACGGATTTTTGCCACTCATGCTCACGAGCGAAGCGCGACGAGCGCAAATCGCCATCGCGGTGAGAAATTACCGCAAACATTTTGGCTGCGACCCTAAAGGCATTTGGCTTCCAGAATGCGGTTATGTCCCTGGCCTTGAATTTCTGTTAAAAGAACAAGGTATCCGCTTCTTCTTTATTGACACACATGGTGTCAATTTTGGTACGCCACGCCCACGATTTGGTGTCTATGCGCCCGTATTCACCGAAGCCGGCGTCGCCGCATTTGGCCGCGATCCAGAATCATCCCGTTCAGTCTGGTCCGCTGAAGTCGGTTACCCAGGTGATAGTTTATATCGTGAGTTCTATCGTGATTTGGGATACGATGGTGATTACGATTATGTGAAATCTTTCCTGCATCCCGATGGAGTGCGACGAAATTTAGGACTTAAGTACCACGCGGTTACCGGCAAAGTCCAATTGCACGAAAAAGCACCGTATTTACCCGCACCCGCATTTGCGCGTGCGATGCAGCACGGCGCGGATTTCGTCACGAAACGAGTTGAACAAGCACGCCACCTCGCCCAGGTGATCGGTCGAGCGCCATTAATTGTGTCGCCCTACGATGCTGAATTATTTGGTCATTGGTGGTTTGAAGGCACACAATTTATCGAAAGCATTTATCGTGCCGCGCAAAACGGTGGGCATCAAATATTGCCCGTCTCTGGCAGTGAATACTTAGGTGAATTTCCTATACATCAGGTCATCACTCCTTCTGCGTCCAGTTGGGGTGATGCGGGTTACAACGGCGTATGGCTGAATCCTAGCAATGATTGGATTTATCGACACCTGCACGCTGCCGAAGAACGAATGGTCGCACTCGCGCAGCGTTTCCCCAATGCCGATGGGTATTTATTACGCGCACTTAATCAGATGGCGCGGGAATTATTGTTAGCCCAATCTTCTGACTGGGCCTTCATTATGACAACCGCCACCACTGTACCCTATGCGGTTCGACGAACGCGTGATCACATCAATCGCTTCATGGGATTGCACGAACAAATAATCTCCAATCAGATTCAAGAAGACTCCGTTCGTGATATTGAATGGCGCGATTCCGCTTTCCAAGAAATTGATTACCACATCTACGCCGGACCTCGACGCTAAGCATTTTTGCGCTAGTTCGGCACAAATCAGAAGTGATTGACCTTTTCACCCCGCCTCGACCAGACAATCAGTCTATATTCTGATTCCAGCGAATCCGTTTACTTGACTTCTGTTTGCACGTCATCAGTACATGAACGCAGTTGCAACAATGCCTAACTGACACTTTGCGAAAGGTCTTCTTTATGCCATTTAATCTACCAATTCTCGCGCGCTTGCCCGCTACCTTATTTGGTGCTCTGGCGACCTGTGTAGGCCTGCCATTCATGATGGCGACAGCCGCCGACGATGTCCTGTTAGGCCAAGCACCAAAACAATATCAGGTCCAAGCAGGTTGGGGCGATGTCAGTTCGCACATGATTGCCTTACAAAATTGCCATGCGATGCGGCAAGACGATCAAGGACGTATCGTGATGATTAATACCGGACCTAAAAATAATGTTATTATTTTCTCCGCCGATGGAAAAGTCGCCGAGACCTGGGGAAATACTTATCCGGGTGCACACGGTCTCACCTTCGTCACCGACAGCGATGGAGCCTGTTTATGGCTGACCGATCATGATCGCCATCAAGTAATTAAAACCACCATCAAGGGTGTGGAACTTAAAGTAATCGACTGGCCAAAAGATGTGGCTCCATATACCAAAGCCGATCAATACAAACCAACCGATATTGAATTCGCTGATGATGGCAGTTTTTATGTATTCGACGGTTATGGTTTGGCATTTGTTCTGCACTACAAAGCTGATGGCACCCTGATCAAAACTTTTGGCGGCAAGGGCAAAGAACCGCACCATTTGAATACCCCACATGGTGGCATGATTGATCGTAAGGATCCCGCACGCCCTTTGTTGGTCATCGCCTCGCGCGGTGATCAGGCCATTAAGCGCTATCTGCTTGATGGTACCTACGTCGATACGATTCCCATGCCGGGCGCAGCCGTATGCGATGTTATGATCCAAGGTGATTACATTTATGTACCAAACCTCAACGGATACTTGTCGATTTTGGACCGGAATTACCGTGTTATCAGCAATATCTCCGGCGCTCCACCCGTCTACGATGATAAGGGTGCCTTACAAAAAATGACTCGCGTGGGCGAAACATTTATTCATCCGCACAATTTATATGCGGATGCGACAGGCGCCATTTACGTCGCTCAATGGAACTCAAAGGGCACGCACCCCATCAAGCTTATGCCAGTGAAGTAGTCACTAAGACGATCCAAGCTGAGATACCTCAGCGTTAGAATTGCACCGCTGTCATCGTTCACATGATGACGGCGGTGCCTCCCTTAGCTGCCATACAACTTGTCGATTTAGATCAACGGCCTGATCTTCAGCCCGCCGTCTTACAATTGTTTGAAAATTGTCCTCCTGGTGCACAGCATCAAGTCTGCGGTATAGCCGCGCATATGGGCCTGAAACCTTCGGTCGAAGCGCTGAATAAAGTGGCCGGAGTATTAATTGCCATGCACGGCAACCGCGCCGTTGGCGCATTAGCGATTTGCCCCTATAGCGATGAACAAGTGACCTTGTGGGGTCCGGCATTATTGCACGGTGCGGCGAGCAAAATTGGTGATGTGTTAATTAATGCCGCTCGCAGCGCGTTGCAATTGAGTCGCTATGGCAGCATGCGTACATTGGTTGATCGGCGCAATCGCGACGCACGCGCGCAATTACAAATGCATAGTTTTACTGCTTGGAAAGACAATTTATTATTTGAACGCCGTCTTGATTCTGCCTTGAGTGAAAAAGCGACCCGCGTTCGTTTAGCCTCAAGCCGCGATCTCAATCGCGCATCCACTTTATTTATTCAAGGATTCCCCGACAGCGATCATTGCGTCCCTAATTTAGAGCGACGCGAAACTGAAGGGTTTCGACATTATGTATTGGAACACCAAGGCGCACTCGTCGGGGCTGCGGCCTTACAAGACGCAGACACCAGAGCGTGGATGAAATTAATTACCGTGGACGCCCAAAAGCGCGGCAAAGGACACGGTCGCATCTTATTGGAAGGTATCTGCATAGAAGAAGCAAAACGATACACGCAAAATCTCGCTTTTGAAGTTTTGAGCGATAATAAAGCCGCCACTCACCTCTATGAAGAATTTGGATTCAAACGTAAATTTACGGCGACGGTCCTCACCGCCCCGATCTAATACTAATTTCGATTCGCCGGTTTAGGGAGTGGGCTCTTACGTTTAAAAACGAGCGAGTGATGTAATTCGATGGCGCCGCAGTGAAATAACGAAGCTGTTCTGCTATTCCTTATTTTTTGGCGCGAAGACACTTAAAAATTCCGCCGGCGTCACTGCAGGGATACCCGCTTTGGGGAAATGCTTTACATTTCTGGTGATAATAATTTCTGCCTCAGCATGGATTGCCGAAAAATATTGAACCGCATCTTCGAAATCCGGCAACTTGGCATCCATGGCCTGGTTTAGTATCTGCTCATCACAGGTGGCGAGCGAAAAAATATCGCGCAGTAAAATAACCGCTTTCATGGCCTTACGATGATCACCCAGTCGACGAACAATATAATAAATATTCGTGACGCTAACGGCAGCGATAAATGCAGTGACTCGTCCGTGCTCGGCTAACGACCAAATCGCTGCGGCATCATCATAAAACGATTCGCGCTCACAGAGAACGTCTATTAATACGTTCGTATCGATGAATATTTTAATTTGTCGAGTTTATGCCGTTCCAGTAACGCCTCCTCTAAGATGCGACGGGCATTGGCTCCTTTCGCCAGCGTCACGATACCACTCGCCCCACGTGTTAACGGACCAATTTTCACCGTCGCGTTACGTTGCGCTGCAACCAAAGAGACAAAGCGCTCAAACATCGCTGAAACGCTGGTGCCTTGCTCTGCCGCCAAATTCTTTGCCAAATCGACCGTCGCAGGATCTGCACTCAAGGTTAGTTTCGTCATAAGCCACCTTTATACGTATTATGTAAATTGATTTACACGTGCAAGCATAAGGGTGGTTTTATTGTACTGACGAGCCACCGCTTGTTCTAATTTGGTCTGACTAAAACGTTCACTGAATTGGGATTTAAGCTCAATAGCAGAAGGGTTTTACACCATAATTTAACCAAAGAATTCTGCGTTACGACGATGAAAACCAAAGCGTTTTGTTGTTATATTCGCGTTAACACGCTTTGCGCCATTAAACCTACGCTAATACAACCGTATGTTCTTTACCTGCGACAGTGACTTTATCGCCAGCGTGTAATTTACGCGATGGACGAATTTCGGCGCTGCCATTTACTAAAATGCCACCGGCACGAACGGCGTGTTTACCAGCTCCGCCAGTGGTAACGGCTTGAATGGTTTTCAAGAACTGCACCAAGGTCATGTAGGGACGACCTTCGCCATCAAGCGAACGTGCATCTTTTTTAGCGTGCTTTGCCCGCTGTGCCTTTTTTCCCGTCTTCGGCGTGTTGGCTGGCTTACTCGGTTGGCCCGGTTGGCCTAACTGAGTTGGCTGCCCCAGTTTGCCGACGAAAGCTGGTTTGCCAACAAAAGCTGGTTTGCCTGGATTGGCGGCTTTTTCGGCTTTCGCGTTCGCTTTTTTGGCGCGCTCAATTTTCGCGGCTTTAATCGGATTCATGACTGGTTCGTTCGCCGCTGGGCGACGACCGGCTTCCATGTGATCACGGAAATATGGTTTTTCTGCGCGGCCTTTTCCCATGATCAGGCCCACGCATCCAAGTAGCCTTTAATGCCGAGCCATTTATCGCGCGGCAATTGGCCACCCATCACCTGTACAACGGCAGATCCACTCAGGCTGCCCAAGCGACCACATTGATCAAGAGGTAAGCCGCGCAGATAACCAGCAATAAATCCTGCTGCCCAGCAATCACCCGCTCCGGTGGTATCAATTGCTTCCACCACATTCGCACTGACGCGTACGCGTTCTTTACCACGGGCAATTAATGCTCCGTCTTTACCTAATTTCACCGCTACAGTTGAGACTCGTTCGGCTAATTCAGCCAATGCTTGTTCCGGCGTGCCATCATTCCACGCTTTGGCTTCGTCTTCATTGGCAAAGACCAAATCAACTTGGCCATCCAATAACTCATTTATGACACCCACGTTAGCGCGCACCACTTCAAAAGACGCTAAATCTAACGCGAGTTCGCATCCCGCGTCTTTCGCCGCTTTGGCAATCGCCCGGGTTAAATCATGATTAAATAAGGTGTAACCTTCCAACATAACCACGCGCACACCGGCAAAGGTTTCTGCGGTAAAGTGCGATGGGCTTAACGTTGCGGCAGCACCCAAACAGGTACGCATCGTGCGTTCTGCATCGGGCGTCACCATGCTTAGCACGCGACCACTTGGTTGATCAGCTAAACGCACCAGGCGCGGTTCGCAGCCTTGGGCAATTAATGCTTGGTGATAAAAATCACCATATTCGTCTTCACCACAGGCACCAATAAACGCCGTACGAATTCCTAAATGTGCGCAACCAACCGTGGTGTTAGCCGCAGCACCACCAGGAGATTGTGTCGGCTGGCGATCAGAAGCCGCCAACAATTGTTGGATGATCTCGGCATCAACCATCACCATACCGCCTTTTTCGCCAGCGACGTGTGATGAGATAAATTCATCCGTTACCGGTAAAATCAAATCGACTAAGGGCGAGCCCACACCAACGAGTTCAGGAACCTGCGGCGCTTTGACCTCAACCACGCTTGAAATGGGGGTCGCGGCAACGCTCTGTGACAACGCGGGAACATTTGCATTTTCGCTCATGGATTCTGAGCTTGGGCCGGCGGTAACCACCTGATCGATGGTACTGGTCGCGTCGTCGGAATTGGTGTCTTCTGTCATGCGGGCGGACATGCTCTGCGGCATTCGCAAAATGAAATAGCCGATAGGGCGGAAGAAAACGGGCCGACAATTATCGGCCCGTAATGGAAACCGTTATTTGCGGCGTTCGTCCAACATCCGGGCGACTTCCATTAAAATACCTTGGGCTGAACCTTGCAACGTACGATCGACCGTCGGAATGGCATCGGCGTGGAATAAAAAACGTGGCGGTGGTTTGATAACTAATTCCACTAGCGCATCGATACCGTCGATACTACCCCATTGCGCATGAACAGGGGTGCCTTGGATCATGAAAACCGAAGCCGGTTCGGCACCATCAACGAGTTCCAAACGACCGCTTTTTCCCGTAACTTGGAAGAATTGCAGTAATTCCATAACGCCACCTTCGGTTACCACACCGGTAAAGGTCGCGCTTTGCTGATGTAAATCTTCCAAACTAAAACCAGGACCCATCGTCTCTAAATTAGAAATTTGCGGTGCTTGGGCACTGAGCGAACTCGGGTCGCCACCTGGTGGCAACACCTGCAGGCGAAACACTTGGCCACCGATTTGGAGTTGATCACCATCATTCATGCGAACTGGCTGACCAATACGTGTACCGTTGACCATTACCCCATTGCGACTGCCCAGATCAGCGACCAACCAATAGCCTTCGTCACTCCAACGCATTTCCGCGTGTCGCCGTGAAGCTAAAGCATCTTGCAAAATAATTTCCACGCCGTCTTCGCGGCCAAAAACATAGGGTTTGCCAGGGCGCAAGCGATGTGCGCGGCGTGCAGCAGAAACAAGATAGAAATCAACATGCATTGGGCATTCTCAACAGGCTGGGAAAGGTAGCCACCTGTCTGAGTCAACGCAAGCCGCCATGACGGCGAACAGGGTGACTATTGAGACACGTCGCACTTCGTACGCTGTGCCCATGCCCACGGTTCCACCGGTACATCCCATTCCCATTGAACCAGCTCCTGGGACGCGGTCGGCTTTAATGGCCGTTTTACGCAGAATTGACGGCTGGGGACAAGGTGCTTGGCGCGAAATTTATTGCACCTGGCAATTAAAACAGTGCCTGATCAGCGTCGATGATTTGGAAGCCGGAGTCAGTCGCGATGTCGATGACCGCGTTGCGGCCTTCGTTTTGGTTGTCCCAGGACACACCCTTGGTCGCCCAGGTGATCCGATTCGCGATATCGCGACTTGCGACTGGGTTTTGCGCCAAGCCTGGGATTTGTTGTTAAAAAATGCCACCATTACGGTCACCACTCATCTACCAGGTCCAGAAGTTCGCGCGACCAATGCCTGCGTATTTACACCGCCATCCCCAGATTCACCCCCGGCCTTATTGCTGCGTTTATTAGTGCGTTTGCCGATGGCAGGCATGTGTTGCGACGGCAAAGCGTTGCGCCGATTCCTGTTGTTGCTTGAACAATTTTCTGACACCCTCTGCCGCCGTTTGAAACGACCATTATTAGACAGGCATCGGTTCGTTGTTGCGCAGCAAAACGCTCTGCGCGCACAATTAGACCAACTTAAACTCGTTGCCTTCATCGGCGATGGTGCTCGCTTGGCTCGTACTGGTGCCGATCAGCCGACTGCCGCCTGCAGACCATGGCGCACTCCGGCTGCAGAACGTATCACCATTAATTTAGGCTCACTTGGTCGCGTGCGTGGATTCGGAATACGTTTTGGTATTACCGCCATCGCTGGCGCCCCCTATCACGGAAAAAGCACGGTTTTAAGCGCACTCGCCGCCGGGCGCGACAATCATATTCCAGATGATGGACGCGAATTAGTCGTCGCCCATGCCTCTGCCATCGTCATTCAAGCCGAAGATGGTCGCCGAATTAAATCAACCGATGTCTCTGATTTTTTCTCTAATTTACCTGGTGGACGCAGCACGAACTTTTCAACCGATCGTGCCTCAGGCGCGACCAGTATGGCGGCCAGTTTAATTCAAGGCATCGCTGCTGGCAGTCGTTTATTATTAATCGATGAGGACAACGCCGCGAGCAATTTCCTTACGATCGATCCACTCATGCGGCGCTTATTGGGAACCACACTTAATGGTTTCACGACGTTATTAGAAGCCTTGCCTGGGCTAACCGCAGCTGGAGTAAATACGGTTTTAGTCGCTGGGGCACACCATCAATCTTTACAAACCAGTGATCACATCGTGATCATGGAAAATTATCAGCCACGCGTTGCGACGGCGCAGGTCCGACGACTCCTACCGCGCCGCCGCACAAAAAACGTTGTCCCTGCGATTATACCACAACGGCTTTTAACCAATCAGCCTGATTGTTTATTTGGCCAGCGTCATTTTTTACGTATCGATGTCACCGAACCCGAACGACCTTTATTTAATGATATTCCCCTCGATTTACGTCGCTGCGGTTGGCAAGTCGATAAAGCGTCAGTGCGCGGAGCATTCGCCGCCGCAGCATGGTGTTGTCGATTAGCTGATGGACAGGCGATAAGCCTTAAAGAACTCGCCGAGCGCTATCAGGCTTTTGTTTCCGACTATGGACCACGAGCACTTGATCCATTCGACACGGCATTAATAACCGTGCCACCATGGCAGCTCGTCGTGACGGTCTTAGAACGATTGTCACAACCGAACATCATCTCGGGAAAGCCGTGATTTTTCCGCGAATCACCTTATTCCAATTACCTTAATTCGCGTGTAATGCCGCGTTCAATCCGCCCCAGCCCGCGCCTTCTTTTTGCTGTACTTCTATTGCACCGTTTTGGCTGTTTCGCCGGAATAACAGATTGTTTTGACCACTCAATTGAGCGGCTTTAACCACTTTGCCATCTGGCTGTAATGTCACCTTTGACCCACCAGTGATGTAAAGTCCTGATTCTACCGTACAGTTATTTCCTAGGCTGATTCCGAGTCCTGCATTGGCCCCCAATAAACATTTTTCACCAATGCTGATCACAGATTTTCCACCGCCTGATAAGGTCCCCATGATCGATGCACCGCCGCCAATATCGCTACCATCGCCAACAACAACCCCTGCACTAATACGACCTTCGACCATGCTCTTGCCAAGGGTACCTGCATTAAAATTACAAAATCCTTCATGCATTATGGTGGTGCCTTCGGCCAAATGTGCACCTAAGCGCACACGATCGGCATCAGCAATTCGTACACCAGTTGGCACGACGTAATCCGTCATACGAGGGAATTTATCAACGCCATGCACCAACACATTAATACCACGCGTACGTAAACGTAAACGCACCGCATCAAATTGTTCTGGGTCAAAGGGACCTTCGTTGGTCCATACGACATTATTCAATAAACCAAAAATACCGTCTAAATTTTGTCCATGCGGCTTGACCTTGCGCATCGACAATAAATGCAGTCGTAAATAAACATCATGGGCATCGACTGGTTTATCGGCTAAATCGCCAATAAAGGTCACGGTCACTAAGCGCGGGATCGCAATATTTGCTGAATTTGGACGACTGCCGGAACGTAGGAATTCACGCAGATTATTTAACACATCAATATTCGCATGTGGTTTGCCATCATTCACAAAAGGCGAAAATTGTTCTAATGCTTCTTCAATTTGTTCTTGGTTCAGGTAGTAACTTTTACTGCCTTGACGGTAACCCGTCAGCGATGCCAACACCGCAGCGGTACCAAAATTTTCCCCCATATTTACCAATGGGTACCACGTATCGAGCACCTTCGCCGGCGATCCAACCACTCCTGGTTTATCGATCCCAGCCATACTGAAACTCGCCAGACCTACGGCAAATGCAGCTGGACGACGATAATCTGGTTGGCCTTCGATGCGGGCAACAAGGGCTTTAAAGTCGTCAATCGTCATGATGTGCTCCGGGCTGTGGACACACTTTGGGCCAAACAGCGAAGCGGCAAGAGGTTCCCCCTTATACGTCCGAGGTCCGAGGTCTTTTGCTAGACATCGGACCTCGGACCTCGGACAAATTTAAGACGTTTGATACGGATCGACATCCGTGGCTACGCGAACGCCTTTTTCGCCCTTCAGACCACCAAGCGCATCAAGGCGGTCAAGGAAGGCCTGGGCTGCTCCTCGGCTACCAGCTTTAACCAACGCGTGCCAACGATGTTGATTTTTGAGGAAGGCAACGCTCGCGGGATTGGGACCGAGTACGACGCAGCCCTCGGCGGCTTTGGTTAATAATGCACCGTGCTTGTTGGCAACTAATTGCACATTGGCCGCAGAAGGCCCACTCCACAAAAAGCGCACCAAACCAGCAAATGGCGGATAGCCGTATTCCTGTCGGGTTTTCATTTCCGCGTCAAAAAAAGTACGCGGTTTATGATCAACGGCGCAACGAAGTGCGAGCGCTTCCGTGTCGTAGGCCTGC
>CANETI010000030.1 GCA_947440715.1 Planctomycetota bacterium
CAACAGTCTCAATACGAAAATTGATTACGGCTACGCCGTGGCCAAGACCAGCTTCGGCATCATCGGCGTACGTGTGTGGGTAAACCACGGCAAATACGCTGATTTGAACAAGGAAGGGTAATTTCACATGCCTTTGATCCCATCACGCGTCAAGCGCCGCAAACCACATACCCGTGGTTATCGTTTAGACCACACGGCCACACGCTGTAACCAACTCGCTTTCGGTGATTACGGCATTCAGGTGCTGCAATCGGGCAAAATTTCTGCTCGCCAAATCGAAGCTGCTCGCGTTGCCGCTGGTCACTATCTCGGTCGCGTTGGCAAAATGTGGTTACGCATTTTCCCACACACCCCCGTTACCAAGCATGCTGCTGAATCACGCATGGGTTCGGGTAAGGGCGAAGTCGAATACTGGATGCAGCACGTCGATGCTGGCACGGTAATTTTCGAATTCGCGGGCATTACCGCTGATCAAGCGCGTGAAACCCTGCGTCGCCAGGCGTTCAAGCTTCCACTCCGGGCGCGCATGGTATCGCGTCAGAGTATCGGCTAAATTAGCAGCAAATAATAACAGCAGACATCGGAACGAATCATGAAGAAATCAGCTAAAGCGGAATTGCGCGCTAAATCTCTCGACGACCTCAAAACGATGATGACGGAAGCCCGCGTCGGTTTGATGCAATCACGCTTTGCGAAAGCGGTCGAAGGCAAAGCCATTTCCATTAAGAACCGCGACCAGCGCCGCCAGGTCGCACGTTTGGAAACCATGATCGCAGAAAAGCAAGCCGCCCAAGCAGGAGCTAAGTAATGAGTACCGCAGCCCCAAAAGCCACTGATCCAACTGATACGACAGCAGCAGATCGCGGCAATCGTAAGCGCGTAATCGCGGTCGTTGTCAGTGATAAAATGACTAAGACCCGCGTGGTCGAAGTTACCGAACACTTTCGTCATCCAATGTACGGCAAATACCTGAAGCGTTCGCAGAAATTTCATATGCACGATGAAACCAACGACAGTAAAATGGGCGATAAAGTGCTGATCATCGAAACGCGCCCATTGTCAAAAACCAAACGCTGGCGCCTGATGAAGGTGCTTGAGCGCGCAGTTTAATCCCTGTTCTAATTATCCCCTTTATACTTCGTAAGCGAAAGCAGCTTTTATGATTCAGATGCAAACCTACCTGGATGTGGCCGACAATAGCGGCGCCAAGAAGGCGATGTGCATTAAGGTGCTCGGCGGCAGTCACCGTCGCTACGCTCACGTCGGCGACGTCATTGTTGTCGCGATCAAAAAAGCCATTCCGAATTCGGAAGTGAAGCAAAAGGCCGTAACGAAAGCCGTTATCGTCCGCACCGCTTCGCCAATTCGTCGTGAAGATGGCAGCACGGTCCGCTTTGACACCAATGCTATCGTGTTGCTCGATAAGGATGAAAATCCAGTTGGCACGCGCGTCTTCGGTCCAGTGGCTCGCGAATTGCGCGGCAAAAAATTCATGAAAATCGTCTCGCTCGCACCGGAAGTCGTCTAAGTCCTTCTCGTAGCGACTAGTAGCCACCAAACGACACTCATTAAACGAACATAGATAAAGCGAATATAGCCATGCCTAGTAAAGTGAAGCTCCCTAAGCCGGACAAACAACCTAAGATTCACGTGCGCACCGGCGACCAAGTCATGGTGATCAGCGGCTCCAATAAGGGCAAAGTCGGCACCGTGATTAAAGTATTCGTGGAAAATCAACGTGCATTAGTTGAGGGCGCCGCTGCGGTGTACGACACCAAGCACGTCAAAGCTAATCCACAAGCGGGTGTTGAAGGTGGCCGTATCCAACGCCTCCGCCCTTTGCACGTCAGCAAACTCGCACTAGTCGACCCGACCACCAGCAAAGCAACCCGCGTGAAACATGAACGCAGTGATGCCGGTCTCGTTCGCGTGGCCAAGAAATCAGGTCACCGCTTTCCAGTTACCAGCAAATAAGCACTCATAAATAACCATCCGCATCTGACACAGCACTAACAGCCAGCGCAAACGAGAACTCCAGCCATGACCACCGCCACCTTGCAGAAGTCCATTCGCGAACAGTACAAAGAAGTACTGCCAGCAATCCTCAAGCAGCACGGCATCAGCAATAAATTTGCTGGTCCTCGAATCGATAAGATTTCATTGAACATGGGTGTCGGTCGCGCCATCGCGAACGGCGAAATCCTCAATGTCGTCAGCGAACATTTAACCTTAGTGGCTGGCCAAAAAGCTACCGTTACGAAAGCGAAGAAGGCAGTTGCTAACTTCCGCTCACGTATCGGCGTGAAAATCGGCTGTCGTGTGACTTTACGCGGTGAACGCATGTGGGCGTTCCTCGATAAGTTGATCCACTTGGCCATCCCTCGCATTAAAGACTTCCGCGGCATCAGCCCAAAAGGCTTTGATAAAGGCGGCAATTACAACATGGGCATGCGCGAACAGGCGCTCTTCCATGAAGTGACTTTGGAAAAACTGGAACATAACCAGGGTCTCAACATCACGATTTGCATAACCAACAGTAACGAAGCGATCAGCTTCGATTTGCTCAAAGCGATGGGCATGCCCTTCCGCGATAACCTAGCCAAGAAATAAAGAACTGAGGATCCCATGGCCAAAAAAAGCCTCGTCGCTAAGAATCGCCAACGCCAAGCTTTGGTTGATAAATTCAAAGGTCAGCGCGCTGAATTACGTAAGCGCAGTAAAGATTTAAAATTGACGCTCGAAGAGCGCATGGAAGCACGCGCAGCGCTGACGTTGTTGCCTAGCAACAGTGCGGCCACCAAAGTTCATAACCGTTGTCAGTTGACTGGCCGTACTCATGGCTACCTGCGTAAGTTCGGCGTTTGCCGTAACGCAGTACGCTTGCTCGCGCATCAGGGCGATCTGCCCGGCGTGACCAAGGCTTCTTGGTAATCCTTCTTAAACAAACATTTCTGGACTGAACGATATGAGCTGCACCGATCCAATCGCCGACATGTTGACCGTGATTCGCAATGGCCTTCAAGCCAACAAAGCGAATGTCACCGTTCCACATTCCGTTATCAAAACCGGCATCTGCAAGGTTTTGAAAAGCGAAGGCTACATCACCGTGTTCGATGTCATCGACACCAAGCCAGCACGCTCGATTAAAATCGGCTTAAAGTACGGTTCGCATGGCGAATCAGTCATAACCGAAATTAAACGCATTTCGAAATCAGGTCTTCGCATTTACACCGGATCGAAAGGCATCAAGCCGATCATTCGTGGATATGGCATCACCATTTTGACCACGTCGCGCGGCGTGTTGTCCGACCGCGATTGCCGCAAGCAAAAGCTGGGCGGCGAAGTGCTCTGCACGGTTAAATAACCGCGCATTAGACCTCACAAATTTAAGCGACACAAAAGTACTACCAAAGTACTGAAAAAGTACAAAAGCGTACACAGGAGTCCCCATGAGCCGAATCGGTAAAGCACCAGTTGAATTTCCTAAGGGCGTCGAAGTCCAGGTAAAAGGCCAAGACATCACCTGCAAAGGACCCAAAGGTTCTTTAAATATGCAGTTGATGACTGGCATTTCGGCAACTGTCGCAGGCAATAAAGTCACGTTGGCTCGCGATGCCGATACCAAGATTTTACGCGCCATGCATGGCACCAGCCGCGCATTGCTCAGCAATATGGTTGAAGGCGTGAACCAAGGTTTCAGCAAACGCCTTGAAATTGTTGGCGTCGGTTACAAAGCCGTGCTGCAGGGCAAAAAACTCAACCTCGACGTTGGTTTCGCCAACACCATCGAAGTCATGATCCCTGATGGCGTAAACGTCAAATTGCCAGACCCCACTCACGTGGAAGTCAGTGGCTTGAACAAACAAATGGTTGGCCAAGTTGCCGCCGATATTCGCCGCGCACGTAAACCTGAACCCTACAAAGGCAAAGGCGTCCGTTACATCGACGAAATCGTTCGTCGTAAAGCAGGCAAATCTAACGCAGCCACGGGCAAAAAATAAGTTCGAAACTTATAGTCAGCCACCGCTCCTCACTCGTCGTATCGAACCGGCAAAGGAATCAGTCACATGGATAAGAACAGCGCCAAATGGTCGGCCATTGCCACCAAAAAATTACGCATCCGCAAGAACGTACTCGGCACAGCTGACCGCCCACGTCTGTCGGTTTACCGCAGCGAAAAGCACATCTACGGCCAAGTCATCGATGACATCAAGGGTCACACCTTGGTTGCCGCCAGCACCCTCAACGAGGACCTGGCGAAGTCGACCGAGAAGCTCAGCCCGCTTGATGCGGCTAAGGCCGTCGGCGAAGCGCTGGCCAGCAAGTGCTTAGCTGCCGGCGTGTCCAAAGTGGTCTTTGACCGCAACGGCCGCATCTACGGTGGCCGTCTCGCAGCACTGGCGGATGCCGCCCGTGCCAAGGGCTTGCAATTCTAACCTCTGATCTAGTCTCTTACCCCCCATTCGAAGCAACCTGCGGGTAGCGCTAAAGGCGTGCCCATCTCGTAGCAAGGACAATAGTTTATGGCGAAAATGCGCGGCGGCCCAGGTGCGGGCAACAATAATGGCCCTGGTCACAAAGGTGGCGGCCCCGGTCAAGCCGGTGGTGAAGGCGGCGGTGAGCAAACCCGTCGTCGCGATCGTCCAGCACAAGCTGCACGCGAACCACGAAGTAAGCTGTACGCCGAAGACGTGGTCAAGATCAACCGCTGTGCAAAAGTCGTGAAGGGTGGCAAACGCTTTAGTTTCGCTGCCTTCGTAGTCTTGGGCGACAGTAAAACCAAGGTTGGATTCGGTAAGGGCAAGGCAAAAGAAGTTGCCAGCTCGATCGATAAAGCCGTACGCGATGGCGAAAAAGAAGTCAAAGCGTACCCAATCGTGAATGGCACTATTCCGCACGAAGTGGAAGGCCGTTTTGGCTCTTCTAAAGTTCGTTTGATTCCCGCTTCTGATGGTACTGGCGTAATCGCTGGTCGTAGTGTGCGCGCTGTGCTGCAAAAAGCCGGCGTCCACAACGTCCTGACCAAAGCTTACGGCAATCATAATCCAGTGAATTTAATCCGTGCGACCATTGATGCGCTATCGCAACTGCGCACCAAGGAACAGTACGAACAATTGAGAGGGGTCCAACTGTGAGCCTATCTGATATCACGTCAGTTGACACTGGCCGTAAAGATCGCCGTCGCGTTGGTCGCGGTATTGGCTCAGGCCTGGGTAAGACCGCTGGTCGCGGCTCCAAGGGCGAAGGCTCACGTACCGGCGGCAAAAACCGCGGCCCGTTATTCGAAGGCGGTCAATTTCCTTTCTGGATGCGTTTACCAAAGCGCGGCTTCTCCAATGCTGGTCACCGTAATGTGTACCAAGCAGTGACGCTCGCTCGCGCCTTACAGCGTGTAGACGGCAAGACCATTAATCTTGAGACACTGATTAAAGCTGGCTTAGCCAACGGTGATGAATCCATCAAGTTGATCGGCAAAGCGGAAATCAAAGGCAAATACACCGTTTCGGTGAACCGCGTCAGCGCTTCGGTGCGCGCGGCAATCGAAGCCGCCGGCGGCAGCGTGGTCGAAACCGACCGTGCCGAGCAAGCTGAACAGAAATAATCATGGTTGGACCGTCCTTAGCAGAAGATCAAGGTGAGAGCCCAATTCGCGAATTGGCGCGACGGTTCTTTATTACCTTTCTGTTAGGGGTAGTTATTTACCGCCTTGGCGTATTCATTGCCATTCCTGGTGTGGATGTCGCCGTATTAAAAGCAAAAGTCGCAGGCGCAGCAGCTGATGGCGGCCCATTAGGCGCAATTATTGCCTTTGCCGACATGTTCAATGGTGGTGCCATCATGAACGCGTCGTTGTTTGGCTTGGGTATTATGCCTTACATCAGCGCTTCTATTATCATGCAATTGCTGACTTATTCGATGCCGCAATTAAAAGCGATTCAAAAAGAAGGCGAAGGCGGTCGGCGCAAAATTAATCAATATACGCGATATATGACCTTGGTAATTTGTTCCATCCAAGCCGTTATGGCAGCATCGGCTTTATCAGGCATCAATCATGAAGGCAAAGTGCTGGTCACGATTGAAAATAAAATGTTCTTTATTGCTCAGGCGAGTTTGGTGATTGTCACCGGCAGTATGGTTTTGTTGTGGATCTCTGAGCAAATTACGAAATTTGGTATCGGTAACGGTGTGTCGGTAGTTATTATGGTGAGTATTTTAGCAGGTTTACCCGGCGCGTTTGCCGGTGGAGATAGCGCTGGTCTGCCACACTACCTCATGATCGGCTTAGTTTCACTCGCAATTATTGCTGGAATCGTGGTGGTTGTCCAAGCCGTGCGCCGCATTGGTTTAGAACAACAACGTCGCGTTCAAGGCAATAAAGTTTATGGCGGACAACAAACCTCACTGCCTTTGAAATTGAATCAGGCGAACGTCATTCCTGTTATTTTCGCTCAACCGGTGATGATGGCTTTTGGCATGTTGGCTGGTTGGGTCGGAGCAAACTACGGCTTAGGTCAATTGTTTGACTGGGGCACGCCGCTGTACCGCTACTTATTCGCAGCGCTTATTGTTGGCTTTACCTTCTTCTATATTTCAATCACGTTTGATCTCTACGATTTAGCTAATCATTTCAAACAATCCGGTTTCTTTATTCGCGGCATTAAACCCGGTAAAAACACCGTAGATTATCTCGCCTTCCACTTGAAGCGCATTACCTTTATCGGTGCAATTTTCCTCGCGGTCATCGCCATCTTACCAGAAATGTTAGAGGCCCAATTCGTCACGGGCAGTTCTGGTCGCATGCTCATGGGCGGTACAGGTTTATTGATCGTCGTAGGCGTGTCGCTGGATATTATGCAAAAAGTCGGTGCCTTCTTTCTCGCTCATCAGTATCGCGGCTTAGGTGGCATTGGTGATGACAATGCTCCGAAAAAAGGCGGAAAGCGATTCTAATGGCAAAAGAAGATAACATCCGATTGGAAGCAAAAGTGAAAGAGAGCTTGCCTAATGCTCGCTTTAAAGTTTTGCTGCCCAACGGCCACGAAGTTTTAGCACATATTTCCGGTAAGATTCGCATGAACTACATCCGCATCCTCCCAGGGGATACGGTCACCATCGAAATGTCGCCTTACGATCTCAATCGCGGTCGTATCGTCTACCGCGACGCCTAACCAATCACACGTCTAGCAGAACAGAATACATAGGAAACGTCATGAAGGTCTCGTCCTCAGTCCGCCGCCGCTGCGAAAATTGCAAAATCGTTCGCCGCAAAGGTCGCGTTTACATCGTCTGCTCAGATCCTAACCACAAACAGCGCCAGGGCTGAGAAGAGTAAAGGAATAGCCATGCCTCGTATTCTCGGTGTCGATATCCCAAACAATAAGAAGGTGCCCTATTCATTGGCGGCACTCTTTGGCATCGGTCTCCACCGTGCCGTTCACGTCTGTGCTGAAACCGGCATCGATGTGCATCGCCGTGCTTACCAGCTGACCGAAGAAGAGCTGGGCGCAATTGCCACCTACATCGAATCAAATTACGTTATCGAAGGTAACCTGCGTCGCGAGATTCAGGCGAACGTCGCACGCTTCAAGGAAATCGGTTGCTACCGTGGTTACCGCCACGCACGCAGCTTGCCTTGCCGCGGTCAACGCACGCGTACCAACTCGCGTACCCGCAAGGGCAAGAAGAAGACCGTCGCCAACAAGAAGATTCTGCGCAAATAACCTGCGCTGAATTTTACGCTCAACAGAGCGACAGTCACCTAAACACATTTAGCGATCGGAAACGGCAATGGCCTACACCAAGAAAAAGACGAAAAAAGCGCTGCGCGCTGGAATCGTTCACATCAATTCGACCTTCAATAATACCATCGTCAGCATCACTGATCCTAACGGCGAAGTGGCCTGCTGGGAATCCGCTGGTTCGATCGGCTACAAAGGCAGCAAGAAGAGCACGCCTTTTGCCGCTCAAATCGCGATGGAACGAGCTGGCGAAAAGGCCGCCAAGATGGGCCTCAAAGAAGTCGAAGTGTTAGTCAAAGGACCGGGTTCGGGCCGCGAAAGCGCCATCCGTGCTTTGATCAACAGCGGGATCACCGTCAAAGCGATCACCGATGTTACGCCTTTGCCGCATAACGGCTGCCGTCCTAAGAAGAAGCGTCGCGTCTAAGTTTCATGTCGGGGGACACCCCCGACAACGCGCCTTCGGCGCTGCCCCCCATTAATTACGGTGAACGTGATGATGGCGGCGGATCTTGATTCCTGTCCTCAAATTTTCACCTTTGATTATCATTTTCGGAGACACTTATGCGTATTCGCTGGCGCGGCTTTGAACTCCCAACACGGGTCGACAAGAGCGATGGCTCTGGTCTGGCTAACTATGCCAAGTTCCACGCTGAACCGTTTGAACGCGGCTTTGCTACGACGATTGGTAACAGTCTGCGTCGCGTGTTGCTCTCCAGTATTCAAGGCGCAGCGGTGCGCAGCATCCGCATTCAAGGTGCGAATAACGAATTCACTTCGCTCGACGGCGTGATGGAAGATGTGACCTACATCATCCTCAATATTAAGCGTTTGCGCTTACGTCTTCATAGCGACGAAAACGTCGTCATCCGTCTCGAAAAATCGACGGCTGGCCCAGTGACCGCTGGCGATATCACGCCGCATCAGGACGTTGAAGTTATCAATCCAGATTTGGTCATCGCCAACTTAACCAAAGATGTTCGTTTCGTGCTCGAAATGGACGTCGGTTCAGGTCGCGGCTTTGTGCCTGCGGAAGCTCAGCGTATTGATGGCTCGCCAGTTGGCACCATCGCGCTGGACTCAATTTATTCACCAGTTCAACGCGTGTCGTTCCAAGTGAACTCGACGCGCCTGGGCAAGCGCACGGACTACGAAGCGCTGGATCTGGAAGTTTGGACCGATGGTTCAATCACCCCAGAATTGGCCTTGGTCGAAGCGACCAACATTCTGCGCAAGCATCTCAACCCATTTGTGAAGTACTTCGAACTCGGTCGCGAGCTCGAAGGCGGCCAGAACGTCGACCTCCAGGTCGAAGGCGATGGCGAACGTACCGCATTGCTCGGCCGCCAAATTGGCGTGCTCGACCTCTCGGTTCGCACAGAAAATGCCTTACGCGCCGCCAACATCAAACTCATCGCCGACCTGGTGGTGATGGACGAAACCGAAGTAAGCGGTATACGTAACCTCGGAAAAATCGCGGCCAAAGAGCTGAAAAAGAAACTCGCCGATCGCGGCCTTTCCTTTGGCATGCGTTTGACCACGAAATCTGAAGCCTAACTGAAGCCTAGCTGAAGCCTAAAACACAACTCTGACATTGGATCTGAGCCATGAGACATCTCGTTGACCATCGTAAACTCGGCCGTACTTCGGAACACCGCCTCGCATTAATGCGCAATATGACCTGCGCATTATTAGAGAACGGCCGCATCACGACTACTTTGCCAAAAGCTAAAGAAGCTCGTCGTTACGCCGAAAAGTGCATCACCATTGGCAAAAAAGCCATAAGCGCGACGACACCAGCCGAAAAGCTGCACTTCCGTCGTCAGGCCATGATCGCATTACATAATCAAGATGCGGTTAAGACCCTGATCGAAAAAGTTGCGCCGACCTACAAAGAACGCGCCGGTGGTTACACCCGCGTGTTGCGCGCTGGCTACCGCTTAGGCGACAACGGTGCGATCGCGATCTTCGAATTGGTCTGACCAAGTTTGGCTTATTTTTTTTGTGTAGGCATAGAAATAAAACCGGGCGTTATGCGTCCGGTTTTATTGTCTTCCGGTTAGATGGCATTTAATGGCGTAATCATCGTACAATTTTATCTTAAGATAAACCTCATGAAAAATAATTTGCAGCCTAATGTAACATGAGCTGTGACTTGACCCGACTTATCTAAAACGACACTTCAACTCTCAATTAATCACCTTTTCCCCCATCGAGAAACATCATGGCCTTGATTCCACTTCGTCCGCTGCTCGACCACGCCGCTGCTAATAACTACGGCATCGTAGCGCTTAACGTTAATGACATGGAACAAATCCAGTCAATCATGGAAGCCGCTCGCGCAACGAAATCACCGGTCATTGTTCAAGCAAGCCGTGGCGCGCGTAAATTCACCAACGACGTGTTCCTTGCCAAATTGATGGAAGCCGCCGTTATTTTATATCCTGAAATTCCTATCGTCATGCATCAAGATCACGGCAATGCGCCTGATACCTGCATCAGCGCAATCCGCATGGGCTTTACCTCCGTCATGATGGACGGTTCACTCGAAGACGACGGCAAAACCCCAGCCAGTTACGAATACAATGTCGCCGTAACGCGCGAAGTGGTTAACCTCGCGCACAGTATGGGCGTGTCGGTTGAAGGCGAATTAGGCTGCCTCGGCTCACTCGAACATGGCGAAGGCGAAAAAGAAGACGGCCACGGCGCCGAAGGTAAACTCAGCCTCGAACAAATGTTAACTGATCCCGACCAAGCGGTTGATTTCGTCAAACGGACAGGCATTGATGCCCTGGCCGTTGCCATGGGCACCAGTCACGGCGCCTACAAATTCTCGAAAAAGCCAACTGGCGATGTGCTCGCAATGAAGCGCATCGAAGAAATTCACGCTAAGATCCCGAATTGCCACTTGGTCATGCACGGTTCGTCATCAGTGCCGAAGAACTTGATCGATGAGATCAATAAGTACGGCGGCAAGATGAAAGAAACCTACGGCGTTCCAGTCGAAGAAATTCAACGCGGCATCAAAGCAGGCGTGCGCAAGATTAACGTCGACACCGACAACCGTCTCGCCATCACCGCGGCAATTCGTAAATTCCTGGTAGAAAAACCAGCTGAATTCGATCCACGCGGTTACCTCACCCCAGCTCGCACCGCGATGCAGGTTATCTGTGAAGAACGCATGCGCCAATTCGGCCAAGCAGGTCACGCCCCAGGCGTCAAAACCATTTCACTCGCACAAATGGCCGCCGATTACGCCGCAGGCAAATACGGCGAAAACGCCAAATGCGATGCAGCCTGGAAAATCCACAAAGGCAAAGGCGGCGGCGCTTCCGCGATGGCGCACTAAGCCACGCGAACATTGGCCTCGAAAATTAAACGACCCCATCCGGCAAAGCCAGATGGGGTCGTTTGCTTAAACGAGGATTGGCAACGCCATTTGTAAGCGTCACCCCAAGCGAAAAAGAATTACATGGCAGACGTCGGCGGCATTAGAAAAACGATAGAAATGCGTATATTATCTTTGCGATAAATCGCCATTATTTACGCCAATGAATTGCGAAAGACCCAGGGATATCGCTATAATCCACGGGTTGCATTAATAAAAATCGAAAATTCTAACAGAGCCCGGCACAATCGGAACCATAACGAAGGCTATGCTCTCGAACTTCCATGCAGCACAGCCGCCTGATAAGTGCCTAGTGGTTCATGTATTTGGTCTAACAGCATTGAACTCTATCGTTAGGCTGGAGGCATTGTCAATCATGAGCGCATTTATCGATCATTTTAATTCGGTTATTAAGGGAGCTATTTCCGGATTTGATCGCTTGGTATTTCGCGGGCATCTGCAACCGTTGTTATATCCAAATGGTTTAATCCTGAAAAACGCAGTTAGCGCCAAAATTCCTTTCCGCACGCCATGAATTTGGCTGCGTCATAATCAATTTTAGAAAAATATTGGTTCACGGTATTTGCTGCGGTCCCGCGCGGGCGGCGATGTAGGGCATGAAGATGCGGGTGA
>CANETI010000031.1 GCA_947440715.1 Planctomycetota bacterium
ATTTTCAATCCATAAGGATCTATTTTCCATCCTTGTGCTAATTCCGCGACCTCTTCTTTTTTTGTACTAAATTCATAAAAATTATTGTAACTGAGTACATCCTTTTCGATCGACAAAGGTCGTCCCGCTTGTGCAAATGTCGCATTTAATTGCGGTTGGTAGAACGGGCTGGGTTGCGGCGGCGGCAACTCAATGGTGGGCTTGGGAATCGGTTGCATACGGCGATAAATATCCCAACCAGCCGCACTCAATCCCACAACACCGAGACCCAGACCAGCGAGAATTTTACCTCGCTTGAGATACGTTTGCTCAGGAGTGATTTCACGCTCAGGACGTTGGAACGGTTGACGCGAAGGTGAATTATTCATGAAGCCCTCCCATATTCGGCAACGACTTTCAAAGGATGACCGGTAAATTTCCGTCGTCCAGAACTCTTGCCACACGAGCATCGGAAAGGAAGTGATGCGGTAACTACCGAGATTTGTTAGAGTTCACGTTCCATAACAACAATAGAAACATCATCCGTCGGTGGTTCGCCTTTTCGCCACGCGTTTAGCGCCTGTTCAATCACGGCTAAATCGCCATCCAGGGTTCCGGTTCTCGCTTGAGCCATGGCTTCTGCCAAACGATCATTGCCAATGATCGTTTGGGCAGAATCCATAGTTTCAACCACGCCATCACTGAAGAAATAAATGCGCTCTCCAGGACCAAGTGGAATTTCTGCTTCAGCAAAGCAAGCCGTATCCGTAGGGAAAAATCCAATCGGATTTCCCGCCAAATCATGATGCTGTGATTGACCGTCTTTATTAACCGATACCGGTCCTGGATGTCCCGCTGCAGCTAATTTAATCGTATGACTAGGTAAGTGGTAATGTCCATAAATGATCGTGAAATATTGCATTGCCGTATCGCTCATTGGAAACAAGTCATTCAATTGGCGGATGACCTCCAGCGGTGACGTTAATCGATAACCAGGTTTTTCGGCAATAGCGATTTTGGGTAATGCACCAATGGCAATCAGCGGAGATAAAAAACGACTCACTTGCACGGCTAAAAGAGCAGAAGACACGCCATGGCCGCTGACATCCAGAACATAAAATCCAAGGTGATGCTCATCTAGACGGAAAAGATTCAGCGTGTCGCCACCCAATTGATCGCATGGTCGATAAAGCCACGCGAACTGATGTTTAGGAATCTGCGGCAATGACACCGGTAACAATGCTTCCTGCACTTTAACGGCCGCCTGTAAATCTTGCCGCATGCGTTGATTAACCGACATCAATTCTGCATTGCGCGAAGCTAACTCCATATGCAGAGAGACAATACGCTTGGCTACATTTAATCGCGCTTCCAGGTCATCGCGACTAATCGGTTTGATCAGTAAATCATCAGCGCCAGCCGTCATGCCAGCAGCAACATCTTCACGATCACTGCGCGAAGTCAGCATAATAAAATACGTGTAACTGGTTCCGCCGATTGCTCGGATCCGTGTCAGGAATTCGATGCCATCAATGCCTGGCATATTCCAATCACTAATGACCACTCGGCATTCACGCTGACGATAAATTTCCCAGGCCGATAAACCATCACTAGCGGCAATGACACGATGCCCCAGTTTTTCAACCAAAGCCGTCAGCAAGCGCAAAGACAGCGCATCATCATCAACTACCAAGATGTTCATGAGTCTCCTACGCCGCCTATTTTTTGAGATGTGAATTAAGTATAACCGTTAGAACGGCCCTTCGTGTAACATTTATGCGCAGCCATGCAAAGCCGTACTAGGAGTGATTGTCCAGCTGTTTGCCGCATGCGGTAACCTGGCCAGACCATGATTGACAGCCGTGCGACGTTGGGAACATGCCCGTCCCGCTTAGCGGATCCCTCGATCGATTCACACAAAACCAACCACCGGAGCACGTATGTCTCTCGTTCAAAAAAAAGCACCCGACTTCAAAGCCCAGGCCGTCATGGCTGATGGTACATTCAAAGAAATCAAATTGAGTGACTATAAAGGCAAGTGGGTTGCGCTGTTTTTCTATCCCCTCGACTTCACATTCGTTTGCCCCACCGAAATCATCGCTTTCAGCGACAAAATGGCGGAATTCAAAGCCATTAACGCTGAAGTCATTGGCGTCAGCGTCGACAGTCACTTCACCCATCTTGCGTGGCGCAACACCCCGCGCAAAGACGGCGGACTTGGCGACTTGGCCTATCCTTTGGTGGCTGACCTGAACAAATCCATCGCACGTGATTATGGCGTGTTGATTGAAGATGCCGGAATTGCACTGCGCGGCCTGTTTTTGATCAACCCAGAAGGCGTCGTCAGCGCTGCCATCGTGCACGATTTGCCAGTTGGCCGTAATGTCGATGAAGCCCTACGCGTCATCAAAGCATTTCAATACGTTGCCAAGAACGGTGAAGTTTGCCCAGCCAACTGGACTGATGGCAAGCCAACCATGAAGGCCGATCCAAAAGGCGCGAAGAGCTACTTCTCCTCCGTCAACAAATAACACTTTTGGGCTCACGCCCATCGTGGCTGTATAACATTCACCCCAGGCCCGAACGCCTGGGGTGTTTTGTTTTCTCTCGCAAACTACCAGCCTGTTTCGGCCCCCTTCGTGTATCACTGAGGTGCCTCGCTGGTCCCAGCGCACGACTGCCTTTTAGACACCTGGGAACCATCCTCGCCCAAGACAAAGCAAGTGGGGGCCCTGCTATATTAGCCCTGGTCCCCGCAAGGAGTTGCTATGGTGAAGCCGAAGAATTCTGATCAGCCAATCCCGAACCTGTCCGGTCTGGAAGGACTTGGCGAGCGTACCACTGCTGCCGAACTAGTGCGCTCAAAGGGGCAAAGCAAGCAGTTACAAGTCATTACGCAAAAAACCCTGATGGATTGGATTCTGTCGCTGATTAATACCCAAATGGCGGGTAGAGCGGATACTTTTAGCGATAAAGAAAAAGACGAATTATTGAAGAAAACTAAAGAACAATTGGATATGCGTATTAAGCGCGAAAAAGACGCGCAAGCTGACCGCGATCGACTCAAAGTTGATCTAGATCGTGCCATGGCCAAAATTGCCGATGCACAGTCCAACTCCACCAGCACGGAACAGATGGCAGAAGCCATTCAAGCCCTGAAAATAAAACTGCAAGAAACCGAACAAGTTAATCAAGATTTACAGCAAGATACCTATGACCTCCATGACCAATTAAACGACAAGTTGGCACTCGTCAGCGCCACCATCGCCGAAAAAGATAAACTCAAAGAAACGGTCAAAAATCAAATACGTCGCTCAAACGCATTAGTTGAAAGCGTAATGGGATTAGATGCCTCACTCTATGGTTCGCGGCACGCAGAAGAAAATCCCGTGCTTGATGATGCCGATGACGAATCTGAATTTTATCACGACTTTGAAGTTGGCACCAAAGTAATCGAAACGCTTTCGAGCGACTTAGAACGTCTGCGTAGTATTGCAAAAAAATCATCGCAAAAGGACAAGGATACATCAAACGATTCGCGCGCCAATTTATTGGAAAGCGACTTGCAATTACTGGAACAATTAAAAGAAGGTAATCTCAACGCAGTCGATGTCGCCGAACCAGTTGAAGGATTAGTTGAAGCCACCAATGGCGCACGTACTGAAGCCCAACAATTAGAACACACCGGTAAACAAGCCTTGGGCGTAGCCGCTGGGCGTGAAGACGCCATTTCTGCTGTTCCTAACACAGAAAGTGGCGCTCCAGCCGAAGTTTTAGCCGGAACAACTGGGGTAGTACGCGAACTCGCCGCCGTCATGGCGCGCGGTCGCCAACGATTAATTGTCCTCAAAGAAATGTCCGATCAAGCTGACGAAGCGCGTAATAGTGCCGAATTAGAATTGGAAGAAGTACGTGGTGCCTATCAACAGGTATTAGGTAAACTCGCCGAACGCGCTGCTGCTGAAAAAATCCATGTGCCGATGGCGCTCAAAGACGCAGATGCTCCGTCTGAAGAAAGCCGCGACAAAGCAATTACCATTATCTCGCAATTACGTGGCAGTGGTGGTGATGAAGTTGCACCAATCATTAAAGAACAAATTCGTCGTATCGATGATTTATTAGGTAAAGAAGTCGGCGTCACCATGGCGCCCCCAGCGGCCAATGCTGACACGAATGCACTTGTCGCACGCTTGCGTGAGGACAGCGATGCTTTGGCACACTTACTGCAAGAAAAGACCGCTGAATTAGCAGCCGCCAAGTCGCGTGAAAAAGCCATTGCCGAAGAAGTTCAAGCCCTAGCAAAAATAGAAAATATTACTCCCGAACACACCAGCGATCAACAACTCGACGCCAGCATCGTGACGCTGACGAAAGCTCTAGCAGACACCAGCAACACCAAACAAATTGGCAACGCCGCACATTTCGTGATCGTTAAATTGCGTGAACAATTAGCCAAAGCCCCCTCCAGCGCCGACGTAAAGCGTTTGGATGACGAACGTAACCGTTTGGCCAGTCAAATTGGACAGGCACAACAGAAAATTCAACAACTCGAAAATGCATTAACTCAAGCGAAGGCCGATGCCGCCACCGCCTTGACCGCAGGCAAAGATCGCAGTCGCGCCGAACGAGGCATGGCCAAAGCATTGGTCGCTGCCGCACAAGGCGACGAACAACTGGCTGAAGCCGTCGCTGATCTCGCCTTATTCACCGATAGCGAAGAGGATGAAAATCTCGCTCCAGCTCTCAATGAAGCCGTCACTGGATTAGCACGACGCAAACACGATCTCAGCGAAGAAAACCAACGTTTGGCTAAAGAGTTGAGTGAATTGAAAGCGAAAACGCAGGACGCTGAAAAACGCCACCTTTCATTCCAAAGCGATCAAGACAAACAATCAGCACAGTTAGCTCAAGCGCAGCAACAGGTGCAAGATTTAGAACGCGACCTGAGTCGTTCAAAGACCGACCTCGATTTGATGCGCAATCAGGCACAAGAAGCCAACAGCAAGCGCACCGCCATCGACGCGGATCGCTCAAAAGCCGTGGCGCAAGCAGAGTCGTTAGAGCAACGCCTACGCGCCGCCGAAAAAGACTTACGCCAAGCGAACAATGAACTTGCCGCAGCGAAGACCAACATGCAGGCACGATATGACGCCGAACGAGCCATTGCCACGGAGTTAGTCCGCGCGGCTCAAGGAGACGCAGAACTCGCTGAAGCGACCGCCGACCTCGCCTTGTCATTAGAAGACACGGATTCGAGCAACGCACCGGTTGATAATACCCTCGTTACCCGTCAAGCGGCCAACAGCATTAGGATTTTAGCAAAACGTAAATTAGACCTTGAACAGAACAGCCACCTCCTTCAGCAAGAAATTGACAGCCTTAAATGGAAGCTGAAAGAATCAAATGAAGATGGCGCCAGAGTAACTGCTGAAGCAGAAGATATGATGACCGGCGTCAAAGATATTATTAGCACCTTGACGATGAAACGTGATCGCACGGTGGCGGAGCTTGATGAACTCAAGAAAATCGCCGCTGAAGATCAAAATAAATTGGCGCGGTCGCTACATCGCACCAGTGCTGCAGAAACAGCCAATCGCCAACTGGCCGAAGCACTCTCACATTTGGCCGCCATTGAGACCGAACAGGATTCCGGTGACGTCGAAGATAAACGCGTCGATTTGGAATTAGCCTTGTCGCAATTGCCGGACGAAGGCGAAGATGCCGTCACCATTCCTGAAGACCTCAGTCTGCAATTAGCCAGCAGTGGTCAGAAATTAGCACAGGCGTTATTGTCACGCCGCCAACAAATGACGAGCTCATTTAAGCGCGCGAAAGCAGACCAGGATTCACTCAAAGGAGACGTGCAGAAAGTTCGTGATGAATTAGCCGCGGCACAAAAGGCCAATGAAAACCAACAGTCGGCTTTACGCAGTAGCCAAGCCGAAGTCAAAGCGGTGCGCCAAGAAATAACATCGCAAGGCAAGGATTTGGCCGCCAAGGTACAGGAATTAACCAATCTGCGTGGTGACTTTGCTAGCATTAAAGCGGAATTAGATGTTTCAGAGCAACGCATTGAAGAAAATGATCGTCGCCTGCAGCAAACCAATGCTAAATTACAAGAATCACTCAAAGAACACGAACGCTTAGTTCGCGATTTGGGCGAACAACAACAGCGTGCGGATGCTGCTGAGCACGCCCAAACTCACATGGTACAATTATTACGCTCGCTAACGAACCGTCAGGATACTCAATCGGTCGTAGCTCGTGCACTCACCGATGCCGACATGGCTGATCCCCTCAGCAAAGCCGCCCAGAAATTGGACATGGCGCGCTCGGCTGGCCCAGAGCATTTGGCCAATGCTAGCCAAAGTTATGTCCAGGCATTAAAAGATCGAGTTCAAGGACTGGCAGAAGACTTGGAAGACAAGCGCGGTCAATTGACGACAACAAAAACTCACACCAGCAATTTACAAGACGAACTTGCGGCTTTACGTGCCTCTGTTTTCGATCGAGACCATAACCAACAAAACCTCGAGAAAGAACTCGATAAAGCTAAGGGCGAACAGACCACCATACTCAGTCAACTGATGGAACAACGACGAGCCCGTGATGAAGTTGCCGCCCAATTAAAATCGGCCCATGAAGAATTGCGTCTCGCCCAAGCCGACGTTGCCGATTTCCAAGCGCGTGACGGTGCCTCATCTGGTTACCTCAGCGGTGACATCGAACGCTTACGCGATGAACTCAATAAAGAACGTTCCCAACGTGAAGCACTTGATGCCGAATTAAGCGATCTGCGTGATCAGTCGGAGTCTGGCGACGCACGCTTGAAAGCACAACGCGATGAATTTATGCGCCACCTAGCCGAGCGCGATCGCACCATCGAACAAAAAGAACGTCAACTCAATGACTTAACGGAACAGCGTGCAGATACCAAAGGTCTGCAAGCCCAGGTGGAAGCTTTAACTGGGGAATTGGCACAAGCCAATGACCGCATCAAAGAATATGAAGGTGTTTACGGCGCCAGTGCCGGAGCCAATGCCAAGACCACTGACCTCGCACGCGAATTAAAGAAACTCAATACCGAACGCGATCAATTACGTGAGAAACTGCGCCAAGTAGAAGTCGATCATGCTGACTCAGTGAGCATGAATGCGCAACTCCAATCGCAACTCTCAGATAAACGTAAAGACGTTGGAAACTCACGTGAGAAATTAGCGAAAGATATGAATGACTTGCGTGATGCTGCCACCACAGTTCGCGAAGAAAACCGCCGACTGAAAGAAGAATTAGTCGGCATGAAAGCACGCATCCGACGCCTCACCGACAACAGCATCGGCCCATCAGGCGGCTTCCCGATTAATAAATAGACTCGTTGAAGGTCTTAACAAAAAAACGGCGGGATATCCCGCCGTTTTTTTTATTGAGGATGACCCCGAGCCCCCTCAGCACTCACCTAATCAAAACATTAAAATGCCAAGATGTCTTCGGTTTTATCTTTTAAAGCCATCTCAGCTTTCGCTTCATACTGTTTGAGCATCTCGCTAATTTTTTCACAACCCTTTTTAGTCATGTCTTCAGGTAGTTTGTCGCTTTTCCCTTTATTCTCAATCGCCTTGATTTCATCGCGGCGCAAATTGCGCATCGATACCTTACATTTTTCCGTCGCTTCTTTTGCTTGCGCCGCCAATTGCTTACGACGTTCACTGGAGAGCGGTGGAACTTGTAAGCGAATGACTGCTCCATCATTTTGCGGCATGATGCCTAACTGCGCTTCGGTCAGCGCTTTTTCAATCGCCTTCAACAAAGTTTTATCCCACGGTTTTACCATAATTTGCGCCGGCTCTGGTACCGTTAATGCCGCACACTGAGCAATCGGCATGCGACTGCCGTACGCATCCACATGCACGTGCTCAATCATCGCGACACTAGCGCGGCCGGTGCGAATATGTTTGAAGTCATGCGCCAAAGAAGACAGCGCTTTATCAAAGCGCGCCTTACATTCATTGATTTCAGCTTCGAAACTCATGTGGAGTCCTTTATGTGTAAGTCGTTTAAGTAACGATTAAGTACGTGGTGTATCGCCCACAACCGTACCCTGTGGGTTTGACCCAAGTGCCATGGCAATTGCGCCTGGGTGTGTCATATCAAAAACGCGAATCGATACGTGATGATCGCGACAAATAGGAAATGCGGTCGCATCCATCACGCCATAACGACCAGCAACCGCTTGATCATAAGTGAGGAAATCAAAGCGTTTCGCATCAGGAAATTTTTTCGGATCAGCCGTATAAATACCATCCACCTTACTGCCCTTCAATAATTCACTCGCTCCAATTTCTGCTGCGCGTAGAGCAGCAGTCGTATCAGTGGTAAAAAATGGATGTCCAGTTCCACCGCCAAATACCACCGTCGTCCCCGACGCAAGCCAAGACATGACTTGTGAACGGTCATATTGGCGCGCGACATTAGGAATATGGTGTGGCCCCACTACTTCGCAGCGTCCACCATGACGTTCTATGCCTTCTTTAAGGGCTAAACTATTAATGAGCGTGGCCAACATGCCCATGTAATCACCACGCGTTGGATCGTTGGACTCGCGCCCTTTGGTTTCAGCCCCGCGCATGATGTTACCACCCCCGACCACCACGGCGACTGGGCCAAGCGCTGTACCAGCCAATAATTCTGCACACACACGATCAACAATCATCCAATCGAGAATGCCCTGACTCGCCTGGAGCGCTTCACCTGAAAGTTTGAGTAACCGTGGACGTCGTTGATCAACCATGGGTGGGGATGATAAAAACATCGCCCACGGCGCAAGGCGGGGTGTCATCGTTCAAACGTGACCACACCAAGTCCTTCAATGCGGGCACGAACCGTGTGTCCATCAGCTTGGCGACGAACATTGATGACGTCACCAATGGCACCGCTGCCTAACGCCACTGCCGTACCGCTCACATGAAAATTTTTGTTCGTAACCACTAATTCAATCGTTTGACCAGCCCGCACTGCTGGCGGCAAGGAAACCAAGTTTATCTGCAGCGGACTCCCCTCTTCCACTTCCATGCGTACTTCCTGACCGACAAGAGTTGCGATATCTTTTATCCCAGATGAAAAACGCGACGTGAGCGCCATGCGCTTTAAACGAAGATCACCGGGAGTAAGTACGTCACCACGCCGCAATGCACGTGCCGCTACCACGACGGTGCGATGACGCTCCACTCGCAGCGTTATTAACGCACGAGCAAATTCACGTTCGCCGCGTAAAACTCGCACCCGCACCGGAATATCACCGATGAGTTGTTTGTCTAAAGCATCGACAACAAAGGTATGCTCACTACCGCCAGCGGGAATGGCGACGGCACCAGAATGACGCAAGACGCTAATTTTAACCTCATCATCATCCACTGTAATAACGGATTCTGCCGCTTTTGTTAACGTGGCTTCGTCGATGGAAAGTGCCTGACGAACCACGGTTCCGCTGCCCTGCACACGGAACCGATCACCAAGAGATCGTCCGATCGCTTTCGTAATAACTAATCCGTCAATGGTTTTTACTGATAAATCAGGCAATTGAACGATTGGCAAACCTGCCAGCACGGAAATAATTTCTTGATCACCGCGTAATTCGGCGACATCTGCCAAGGTCGCATGGTCAGCACTAACGCTTACCTCCGCACGTACGATGACCTGAACTGGCTCAACGCCAACCAGCGCAAGCATTAAGCCGCATAGCGGAAAAATCCTACAAAGATTAACGAATAATCTCATTTGCCGTTCGCATCATTTCATCACTGGTTTTGATGCTTTTCGAATTCATTTCATACGCTCGTTGAGCAACAATTAAATTCACTAATTCCGTCACCACTTCGACGTTTGCTTTCTCTAATGAGCCACCGCGAATCATGCCAAAACCATTTTGCGCAGGATCCCCCGTCTCTGGAGTACCAGATGCCGCTGATTCAAGGAATAAATTGCGACCAATAGCTAATAATCCAGGCGGATTAATAAATCGGGTAAGAGTAACATTTCCAATAATTTGCGGGTCAACAGAGCCTGGTAAAATAACGCTGATTTCACCTGATGGCGATACAGCATATTGCGTCGAGCCTTGTGGCACCGTGATATTCGGATCAAGATAAAAACCATCCGGCGATACAATACGACCATCGGCATCCGGACGAAAATCCCCTGCCCGAGTGTAAGCCAAAGTACCGTCATTCGTGGTCACCGCAAAAAAACCATCGCCATCAATCGCCATGTCAAATGGCGCACCGGTTTCTTCCACGTTACCTGGAGTAAAAATGCGTGGAGTACCGCTCAATCGGACACCATTACCAATTTGCGTCCCAGTTGGATTGAGGCCCAAATCTCCATTTCGCACCCCAGGTGACTGAGGCGTATCATAGAATAAATCCTGGAAATTAACTCGCTGCCGTTTAAAGCCATTGGTGTTAACGTTAGCAATATTATTGGCGATAACGTCGACATTAGTCTGCTGAGCGACCATGCCATTTGCGCCCGTCCATAATGCTCTTGGCATTGTTATACTCCTGGGCAGCGACGCCCGTTTCAGTTATACCGACCTTATTATCCGCCTCGTAGCAGTTCACTTAAACTGCCACCCACATTCGATTGTTCTTTTAATGCCCGCTGGGCCGCATCGTAGCGACGTTGTACAGAGATCATTTGCACCAATTGTTCAAGTGGCTCTAGATTAGCTTTTTCTAAGTGACCTTGAAGTACCGTCGTTTCCGTTGCATCCACATCTGGTTGTGAGCCACTAGAAAAATACTGACCATTCACTGCCACTAACTGCTTAGAATCCGCAACCGTGACCACGCGCAGGCGATCAACGACCGTTGGCGTACTCGTTCCACCTTCAACAATATCTGCCGTAATCGTGCCATCCTTTGCCACCGTGATTCGTTTCGTATTCGGTGGAATAGTAATGGCACCACCTTGGCCTTCGACCATCCAACCTTCTTGCGTGACTAATTGTGCCTGCTCATCTACGGAAAAATTACCCGCTCTGGTGAGTAATGTTTGTCCTTGATTATCTTTCACACGAAAAAAACCATTGCCACGTAACGCTAAATCAAAAGGCGCATTGGTTGGTTCTAATGGCCCATCGGAAAAATTAAAAAAACTGCCGTTTGGCAACACACCAGCACCGCCATCAGCCGCTATGTTTCCTTGCTGGCCCATTCCCTTCATCACCTCGGCAAATGAATTGCGCAGCAAAGACTCTTCCCGATAGCCCGGGGTCTGCTGGTTCGCCAAGTTACGAGCGTTGATTTCCTGGGCACGCGTTTCCAGCACCATGGCGCTAGCTGCGGCATAAATCCCCTTTGGCATGATCGTCTCCTCGTCGCTATGTGCAAAATCTGCACACCGTCATGGATATGACGGGCACGAAAGAGCTTATCGCACATGGAATGCCAACGGCCCAAAACAGCAAAACCCACGGCCAAAGCCATGGGTTTTCGTTACTAAGCCACTAAGACAATACCATTCGTGTACGTCAAAAGAAAAGCCTGAAGCCGACGACCAGAACTAGCACAGCCAACATCAAAGACCGGTTAATTCGGTCGGGGTACGCTCTTTGCTGGTCTAAAACCTCTTCAAGAAGCTCTCAAGGAGGAATATTGACTTCATCCTCTGAAAAGCAATCTGCCCGACCAACGGAATAAATCTAATTAGCACAGCAATGGTGAAGTTATATTATTTTCTATCGTTCTTATTGTC
>CANETI010000032.1 GCA_947440715.1 Planctomycetota bacterium
AATAGGTCGGGCCTTCAGCCCTTTATATGAATATTACATTGTTCCTAGGGCGATGCCCTAGGCTGGTATAGCCGCGCGCCGTTGGCGCTCAAAAAACCTGCTAATACAAGGTGTTTTCTGTCTTCAAACGTGCCCTACAAAAGTTAAACTCTCATTGGTCGGTGACGCCGGAAGGCTCTTGTTCATTCTTTGGTTTTATGAGCTCGCGGTTTTAGACCAACGAACTCCTATTTACCAACCATACTCGGACGTTGACATGGGGTTACCCAATGATCTCGGCAAAAAACCGAAATAAATAGGCTACTTGGCCTAGGCGAGGTTCAAAAAAAACTTCGCCTAGGCTTTTCGCTTCGTCTACAAATTAATGGTTAGCGCCAATTTTATTTAGCTTCTTCTTCTTTCTTTTTACGCGTTGGCTTACCATCTTCACCTAAGGTGATTTGATGTTCACTGCCATCGGTTGCTTTATATTGAATTTGATAACGTGTGCTGGTTCCGGTTAATTTCTTCGCGCTTTTGATTTCGCCACCAGGGGCTGCCGTGGCAAAGCCTTCTTTAACGGCTGCGGGAATATTCGCTAGTTCGACCTTTTCTTCCTTGGTTTCTGCGCTGAAACTGAGCATTGGCATGCTCACGCCTAGAATAAAAGCTAGCATGAGTGTCTTAAATAATCGCATGTGACGTTTTCCTTGGCCCTGTGGACCGATGGTTAATCTCATGTTAATTTCCCGTCGACTTGACAAAAAATTAACCGAGGAGCCGCTATAATTACTATTAGGAATGAAATAGCAAGCACGTGTCTATTTCGCCGTCAAGACTGTGCGTCAGTGGCGCGATCAACTTATTTAGTGCTAATGGTTTGCGTGAAATCGGTCGGCGAATTATTGAGCAAAAATGCGCCTTTTTATATCTCGTCAGTGACATGGGCGGCTAACCCATGAGCGAAATTCACACGGGTGGGCCGCTCGTGTCACGGGATGAAACAGAGGGAAAGACATGACATTTAGCTGTTAAAATTATGGCAGATAGGTGTCTTGTTACTGCCGACCGTTTCTATAGACTTAGCGCTAGGAGGACCAGCCATGCAATTTGTCGCGCACACGGATTTGCGAAGCCCAAAAGTTTGGAGCCGAGTTCAAAAGGAAAAAGCGGTCGTGACCAACCACGGTAAACCCGTGGCCCTGGTCATTCCGATTAATGAAAACAATTTTGAAGAGATCCTGGCTCAGGTAAACCAGATGGAAGGACTCCAGGCCCTGCATGATCTCCAAGCTCAGGCCAAGGCCGCCGGGACTGACCGCATGACTCTTGAAGAGATCAATCAAGAGATCGCCGCAACCCGAAAAGAGCGTCGTGCGCGTCGTACTTGATACGAACGTGCTGGTCCAAGCCTCATTGGCCCCATTCGGTCCGGCCAACGGCATCATCGCATTGATTTTCACCGGCCAGGTCCGCCCACTATTTGATGAGCGAATCCTAGCCGAATACGAAGAAGTGCTGACGCGACCATTATTCGCCCTGCGCAGCCAAGTCGTTGAGCGGCTGCTCCGGCAACTCCGTTTGGCTGGCGAATTAGTTATGGCTCACCCCTTGCCACGGAACCAGGCCCGCCATTTACCAGACGCTACTGACGCTGCTTTTCTTGAAGTCGCCATCAGTGCGAAGGCTCATGCGCTGATCTCCTCCAACCTGCGGCATTTCCCCAGCGCAGCTTGCGCTGGGATGTCCGTGGTTCCTCCGATCACGTTCCTACAGACGCACGTTCGCTTGAAATGATGCTGAAATACCAGGGCCGAGGACGTCCTCTCCACGCTACACCTCAATATTTTCAGGCGATCACTCGGTGTTTTGAAAAGGGATGTTACCGAGCTATTTTTACTCATAAGCCGTGGCGCATGATTTACGCTATTCGCGAACGTGAAGTTTGGATCATGGCGGTCGTCGATGGACGGCGAGATTTAGTAGATTTATTATTTGAACGTCTCGCGCGCTGATGCGATCAAAAAACCAAGCACCACGGTGATTGAGAGTGAGCGGGGCGCTGACTCATGGAATGTCCCCTGATTTCTATATTTCTACTTGCTCCTGATATCCGTCGGTTTGAAATCGAATTACTTTGAGTTCACGTCCCAACAACAAACCCCCAGCCGAATTGGCTGGGGGTTTGTTAATCTTCACACAACCGTTGTGTGCCTAGATTTGACCTGCTCCGCTAAGTCGAAAGATTATTTCGTATAGACTGGGAAAGAGTTGAACATCGCGCCAGCGTCAAACATGGTGATAGCGTATGCTGATTTTCCACAGGCAAGCCCCATGCCAAGTTGAATATTCGCCAAAACAGGAGACGCACCGTTAGCTGGGGCGGTAACAGCACCGTAGAATTGGTTGGCTGACGCTGGAACTGCTGGGCTGCGAACTTGGCCATCCTGAGAAATTACAAAAGGACGGCGACCGCTGTTGCCGTAATCTTGTGCTGCACAAGCAACCATGAAATAACGCTCGCCATTATTTGAGTCGGCAGTGGTTACAAGGACTAATGGAGCAGCAGCATCACCTTCAACCCAGGCCGCCGTCGTTGCACCCGTAGCCGTGGTGGTGTGGTTAGGAGTCATTGATGTGTAAAGGTAACCATTAGCGCTACGTAGCGTGAGCGTAGATGCACCGACACCCAAAGGACCAGTGAGCAAGCGAAGATCATTAAGGCTCATACCCGCGCTAACGCCAGCTTTGGTGGGCAAGACTAGACCAGCGAGAGCGGCTATCACACCATATTCGCCGACGTTATCCACATCGCTATCTTGGTAACCACCGGCCTGGAACTGCACTTGTCCAGGAAAGACGCCAGATTTGAGCGTGGCGCTAGCGGCAGCCTCATTCGCGGTGACGCGTGATTCAAGTAAGTTAGGAATCGCGATAGCCGCGATAATAGCAATGATCGCGATCACGATCATCAGTTCGATGAGGGTAAAGCCTTTACGCATGGTGAAACTCCTTGGTTGAGGTTGTTGCGTGTGGTTGTGGGGTTTAGTCTACCGCACATTGAGAGCTATTGCACTAGGCATGCCAAAGATTTGATGAACATCTAAAGCACTATGAATTGGTTAAAATAGGTCGTTGTTGCGTTATAATGACAATTCGATGTGTAATACTATTAACGTAGACGGGACAGCGTTCTCTGTCAGTGACGATTTACGTCACTGGCGCGGTGACAGCGTTGGTCAAAAGCCTTCCTCCTGGGACCGCCAAGCTCCAGCTTGGCTCTTAAGAATGACCCGAGCCAAGCTGGAGCTTGGCGTTCCCAGGGGGGTGGAAACCTCGTTTCACGATGTTTATGACCTGTAATTATTTGCCATTTTAATTTTGCCACGTACTATTTTGCCATGCCACAGCTCTCTTTAGATCGTTTTGGTCGTTTGGTTATCCCACGCGCGGTGCGGCAGCGGCACGGTTGGCGAGCGGGTACGGTGTTGGAACTGCGCGAAGGCCCTGATGGCTTGGTCCAACTGTGTGAAGCGACCGCCACAGCGCCGCCTGGATGGGCGTGGGATCATGGTTTGCTGATCGCTTTAGGACAGGCAGATGGGGATTTAGATGTGGCCAAGATTAACGCGCAGTTGGAACAGAGCCGCGATTCCACGCTGGGCGGCACTTACAATAACGAAGGCTAACATGGGAATTAAAAGAACATGCTAACTTGGTTGGATACCACGGTGCTGGTGGCAGGATTAGTTGCGGCTCATCCGGATCATGACGTGTGCCGAATACACCTATCTCAAGCGAGCGCGGCTCCTGGATCTTATCGCTGCACCACACATGCCCTAGCCGAAACATTCCGCGTGTTGGTCGCTCTTCCGCTCAAACCACGTATTCAACCGGCTGCTGCGCTTATCGCCATTCGCACGTCATTAATGACACGCTTAAATCCATTACCACTCACGACAGCCGATTACGAACAGGCCTTTGATCTGGTCGTTGGCAGCACGCTCGGCGCTGGAGCCGTGTACGATGCGTTACATCTGGTTGGTGCGGAGCGCATGGGAGCAAAACGATTATTAACAGCCAATATAAGCCATTTTTCCGCCTTAGCGCAAACCACTCGTTCGCCGGTCAACATCTTGCGACCACATGAAGCTAAAGCTTAGTAACATCGTTGAATTCAAAGGAGCGCCAAGTTTCAGTTTGGCTCAGGTCGTTCTTAAGAGCCAAGCTGGAGCTTGGCGTTCCCAGGGGGGATTTTCCGTTTTTAGGATTATTTGCTGGTCGCTAGATCGTTAAGCGCCAGACGCGGATGACGGGCGATTAAACGCAATAATGCCCGTGCGGGTCCGTCTGGTTGGCGACGATCTTGTTCCCAGTTTTGCCAAGTATCAATGCTGATACCAATACGCGTTGCTAATTGTTGTTGTGTCAATCCAAGGAATCGCCGCAATGCGGTTAAATCACCGGCAGTCCAGTTCCCCGTGATCAAGCGGCGACGTTGCGCTCGCGTAATCATGCGGGCGAAATCTGCTTCAGTCAGTTCGGGTAGTTCATCGGTCATAGTTAAACTCCAGCAATGAGGTCAGCGTAACGGCGACGTTCGATCGGAGTAGCAATACGTGCGCTAATGAGACGAACAGCCTGATCATCTTCATGCTCAATACTAATGCGCAGGCATGGAAGTTTACTTCCGTCTGCGCCCAGGCTGGCGCGGCGATTCCCGTATCAGAGCATCCCAGCCCATGAACAAGTCCAACCTGATTGCAGCGAATGTCATTGAACGCACCATCTACTCCATCCGTGGGCACCGTGTGATGTTGGATGCCGACTTAGCCAATCTCTACGGCGTGACGACGAGCAACCTCAACAAGGCCGTTGTTCGCAATGCCAAACGTTTTCCGACAGACTTCGCCTTTCAGGTCACCGCCACCGAAGCAGATAATTTGCAGGCATCAGTGGTGGCCGTGAAGGGGCGCGGTGGACGGCGCAAGCCAGCGCGCGTGTTCACGGAACAGGGTGTGGCGATGCTCTCGACGGTGCTCCATAGTCCGCGCGCTATCGCCGTGAACATTGAAATCATGCGCGCCTTCGTGCGGTTGCGGCACTTGTTGGCAACCAATGCCGACTTAGCGCGAAGGCTGGACTTGATGGAGGCCAAATATGACAAGCAGTTCTCAGTGGTATTTGAGGCAATTCGGCAATTGATGACTGAACCCGAACCGCCGAAGCCGACACCCATCGGATTCAAGACCACCTGATGCTCATCGTTTGATGTTCCAAATTGGAATATCAAAGGTAACTACTCAGGCCCCTCTGGCGCACCACCATACCAACCACCCGCCTGAGTAGTTACCCACGTTTTTAAAGTATAGACATATAATGAGGGGCACAGCGGCTGATCATAAATCATGGGCGATCCGCCCATGATTTATTCCTTCTTTTATTCTTACTTCGCCACTAACCAAATGTTACGGAACACCACGGGATTGCCGTGATCCTGTAATAATAAATTGCCGCCTTCGGGTAATTCTGGGCGTTTCTTATTCGCGCCGGTGCCATTTTGTATTTCGATGTCATCCTGCACGACCACACCATTCAGACGTACGGTCGCGCGGGCGTTGCGATTTTTTTTGCCTTCCGCGTCAAAGCCTGGGCCGGTGAAATCAATGTCGTAGGTTTGCCAGGTTAATGGTGGAAACACCATGTTGAGTTTGGGTGCTAATACGGTGTACAGCGAACCGGTATGATTATTTGCCAACGGCAAGCCGAATGAATCGAGCACCTGAAATTCGTAGGTTTGATGGATGTAGACACCGCTATTACAACGGTCTTGACCACGGCCAAATGGTTTAAATGGTAGTCTAAATTCTAAATGCAGGGAAAAACTGGTGAGCTTTTGCTTGGTAATCGCGCCTACTTTCAAAAAACCGGCGTCATCTTTGCTGCCTTTATCCCAGGCATCGGTGTTGCTTCCGTCGAATAAAATAATCGCGCCAGCGGGTGCCACCGCCCCCAGGGTTGGGCTTTGTCGTTGGGTTTTGGTGAGCGTGAATGTTTTTCCGGCAGCATCGGTGCCTGTAAATGCGGTGCCTTTTATGCTGCCTTTTCCGCCCTCACCGGCAAAGGTCGTGATGTCATCAGTGCGCGTGCCAGTCATTTCACTGCGAAGGGTGGTGTTGCCCGCGCCGGGAAGGCCGCCTGGTAATAAGACGGCGGTAAATTGCCCGTCGCCGAGTGCAATGACTTGCGCGCCTAATGCGACGCCATCTACCGTGCCAACATATTCACCCATCACAGCAAAATCGGGTCCTGCGGTTTCTGGTGTGAGCGCCATTTGTTTTTCTGCGGCGCTTTTATCTTTAACCGCATCTTTTTTTTCTGCGGCATTGCCGTTAGGCGAAACCATAAATGCCAATGCGGCAACCACACAAAGGCTGCGGCGAACGAATAAATTAATTGACATAATAGCTCTTTTCTGGGCTTACTTACTTAAAGTAAAGAAGGCTGGTGAATGAACGTGTACGGATGCCCGATACATCCGTTGCTGCGTTAGGCAGGTGTAACCGACTCCATCAGGCGGGAAAGAACGGGAGCTGATTGATTTGCGTGTCTTCGATCTTTGACACGCTGGAATTTGCTCGATACGATCACTGTGTCAGAAATTCGCGCGCGCTGATCATCATGCTTTGAGGTCATCCGCCTAGCTTTTGCCGGAATTGCTATTATTCGCTGAGCCAAGAAATGGAGCCACCTTGGCCAGCTGGCCTCGGTATAAATACCTTATGTCACAGCCGCAGACTATTTCCGAAATCTCACCCGCTAATGCTCGTGGACGATGGATGGCCTTATTGGCCGCATTTCTTGGCTGGTTGTTCGACGGCGTGGAAATTGGCTTATACCCGCTGATTTCCAAACCCGCGATTCAAGAATTAGTCGGCGGTAAAGCGGTGTTGGATGCCAATCCATCGCTTTATGAATCGAACCATGTGTGGGTGGTCGCGGCATTTTTAATTGGTGCGGCCTGCGGTGGTGCGTTATTCGGCTGGCTTGGTGATCGTTATGGTCGGGTACGAGCAATGACCTGGAGCGTGTTGTCCTATTCCATTTTTTCCGGCATGTGCGGTCTGTCACAAAGCGTCGATCAATTGGTCTGCCTACGTTTCCTTTCTGCGCTTGGTATGGGCGGCGAATGGTCGTTGGGTGTCGCTTTAGTGATGGAAGTTTGGCCATCGAATAAACGTTGGTTGTTAGCCGGCATTATCGGTGCGGCGGCCAATATTGGCATTGCCATAATCGCCTTTGCTGGACTTTATATTAATGAACTCGGCGCTGGTTTGAGAGCGCTTGGCCTATCAGAAAGCTTGGTTGCTAAAGGTACTGATAATGGTGGCTGGCGTCTATTAATGATGCTGGGTGCCCTGCCGGCGTTACTGACGTTTTTTATTCGTTTATTCGTGCCCGAATCCGAAAAATGGAAACACGCCTCGCAAAATGCTGCTCCCGTGCGCTTAGCTGAAATATTTGGTGCCAAACATCGACGCATGGTTTTGCTTGGAACAGCGTTGGCTGCTATCGCGTTGTTGGGCACGTGGGGTTCGGTTCAGAATCTCCCTTCGATTGCTTTTGACCTGAGCAATAAGGATCCTAATTCACGACAATATACGCAAATATGGTCCGCGATTGGTTCGGTCACTGGTTGTCTGGTAGCGAGCGGCCTAGCTTTATTCCTAACTCGACGCATGAGCTACTTTTTTATGGCTGTCACTTCGCTTGGTTTTTGCTCATGGTTATTCTGGGCTACACCGCCTTATGGCTCGTCCTTTTTCCTGCTGACGTTTATGGTTGGCCTAGTCACTGCGAGTTTTTATGGCTGGCTACCACTTTATTTACCAGAATTATTTCCCACCCGGTTACGCGCCACGGCTCAGGGTTTCGCCTTCAACGCTGGCCGTATTATCACTGCCACGGTCATTCTGACATTCGGCATGAAACCAGACTGGTTCGGCAGCTTGGCCAGCACCTGCGCGATTATTAGTTTAGTCTATATCGTTGGTATGGTGGTCATCTGGCTGTGCCCAGAAACCAAAGGTAAGCCGCTACCAGAGTAACCTGCCATCGGCTCATACCACTAATGGCACCATAAGGCGATGAATTAACAGACACCGCCAGGTACAGCAGCAAAATCGACTCGCCAAGGTACGACTAGTATTGATAAACGATGGTCTAGCATCTCTGACCCATGCGTCGGTCACCACTATCGAGAGAACAAGCGGCTAGCTGCCGCCAGTCACTGCTAGCGGTTATTCCCGCCTACAATGAAGCGCCCCGTATTGCTCCGGTTATTGTTGGTTTGCGCTCACTCGGACTCACGGTGTTGGTGGTTGATGATGGTAGTCGTGACGCCACCGCCGAAGTCGCGCGTGAACAAGGCGCGCTTGTGCTGCAACGCGCCAATGGAGGCAAGGGCACCGCGATTATTGCCGCCTGCCGCTTTGCCGTCGAACATGGTTATCGCCGCATCTTATTATTAGACGGCGATGGACAACACGATCCATTAGAAGCCCCGCGCCTGATTCAAGCTGCCTTACATGGCGCTGATTTAGTGATTGGTATGCGCATGTTAAATCTGCAACGGCAACCACTACATCGGCGCTGCCTTAATCGTCTGAGTAGTCTCTTAGTAACTTTGGCAGCAGGTCGACGCATTCGTGACAGTCAAAGTGGATATCGGGTTTGCGATCCGCGTTTATTATTGTCACTTCCCATGACTGGTCATCGCTATGATTTGGAATCTGAAATGTGTGTATTGGCAGCGCGCTCTGGTTGTCGTGTCGTCGAAGTTCCGATTACGGTTATTTACAACGATAAAAAATCAGGCGTTCATCCGCTCTTTGATACCTTACGTTTTTTCCGCGCAGTCTTGTTAAGCCTGATGCGTTGTCGCGGAAATCGACGTTTAGCGCCAAGCCCGCCTTTTATTTTACCCACTAAAATAAAACCACCAACGTCAGTCCATCACGAACAGGCTGCACCTTTAGCCTTTGCCACGGCATCGGGATAACGTCACGTTATGGCCACCCAGCCACCCATTATTCGTCAATTACCTGACCTGATTGCTAATCAAATTGCCGCTGGCGAAGTGGTCGAACGCCCAGCCGCGGTGGTTAAAGAACTTGCCGAAAATGCCTTGGATGCTGGAGCAAAACGTATTGTTATTCGCCTGGAAGATGGCGGTCGGCGGTTAGTCGAAGTCGAAGATGACGGCCACGGGATGCGCGCAGACGATTTGCGTTTAGCCGTATCGCGTCACGCCACGAGTAAAATTTTCACTTCCGATGATTTATTTCGCATTTCCACCCTCGGATTTCGCGGTGAGGCTTTACCCTCTATCGCCGGGGTTAGTGAAATAAGTTTAGCCAGCCGTTTGCATGATGCCGCACAAGGTCATGAATTACGTTTATCCGGCGGTACGGAAACGGCATTTGCCCCGTGCGCCATGGCGCCTGGGACCCGCATTAGTGTGCGTAATTTATTTTGGAATGTTCCGGCGCGATTAAAGTTTTTGAAAACCGAAGCTGCCGAAGCTGGTCATGTCACCGATCAAGTCATGCGCCTGGCGTTGAGCCATCCACAGGTCGCCTTCCGTTTGGAAATTAATAATCGCACCGCCATTGATCAACCATCCGGAGAAACCTTACAAACGCGGGTGCGCTCGCTGTTTGGTGCGGCGCTGGCCGATCGTTTATTAGCCGTCGCACATCATACCGACACTATGCAAATCGCGGGTTTTGTCGCTCACCCACAAGAAGCACGACCAACGGCCAAGCGTCAGTTTGTTTTCCTGAATGGTCGTTATGTCAAAGATCGTTTATTATTTGCCGCAATTCGTGATGGGTTTAAAGGCTTTCTTGAGCCGCGTTTACATGGCACGGTTTTTTTACACTTGGACCTCGATCCATCTCAAGTCGACGTCAATGTGCATCCAACTAAATCCGAAGTGCGTTTTCGTCGCGAAGGTGAAGTGTTCGCCTTTGTCCGCCAAGCTTTGCAAATGGTGCTCAGTGCCAATGCCGGTGGTTTTTCATTATTGCCAGCAAGCACTGCGAACACGGCTGAAAACCATCAAGGCCCAGCCATTATTCAGCGTACGATTGTGCGCCCGTTACCGACCACGCAGCCGCCTGTGCAAGTCGTGATGCAGGAACGTTTTATTCCGCCCGCTGTTCCTAGCGCGGTTCCGGATCGGAGCGAACCGCTACCGGCCAAGCGCGTCGCCGAAACGGTAACGGCTTATGCGAGTTCATTACCTGCTACAAATTCAACGACGGTTCCGTCAAAGCCCGCAACACGCATTCGTCGCGTGTTACAGCTCAACCACATGTTTGTGCTGATCGAAACGGATCGTGGCATTCGCTTAGTCGATCAACATGCGTTACATGAAAAAGCCTTACTGCATGTTTTAGATCCCAATATCACTGATATTCTTGCGCATGGGCGCCAAGAATTAGTGATGCCCATTGAAATTAATTTATTACGTCACGAAGTTGCGTTATTAGAACCATTATTACCCGAATTGGCTCGCGTTGGTATTTTAGCCAACGTCACGCCAGCTGGCCAAATTGCGATTACGGCGCATCCCGCGTTATTAAAACGCACGAACTGGGCACGTTTTTTTGCCGAATTAGCCACCAGCCCAACACCAACGACCGTGACCTCAGCGCTCTCAGAACGCTTAGCCCACAGCGCCGCCTGTCATGCTGCCGTCAAAGCTGGGCAAGAATTAAGCCACGAAGAACTGTGGGAATTAGCGCGATTACTCGACCGATTTGACGATTTGGAACATTGCCCACACGGACGCCCCACGACTTTAGATTTATCGTGGAGCGAATTAGAGCGGCGTTTTCAACGGTAAGTTATCCGCGATAATTTCGTCTGTGATACCATTTGTCTCTCACTCGAAACGTATGAAAAGGAAATGAATTAGAGCCTTCCCGGCGACGCCGACCAATGAAATATTAACTTTTGCGGGGCTCGTTTGAAGACAAATAATCCCTTGTAAAAGTAGGTTTTGAGCGCCAACGGCGCGGTACGATATTAGCCTAGGGCATCGCCCTAGGAATAAAGTGATATTCATATAAAGGGCTGAAGGCCCGACCTATTATCAATCATTTACTTACACGAAATAATAATAGGTCGGGCCTTCAGCCCTCAAATTACGTTGGCGATATTCCTAGGGCGACATTCGCTGCTCTCATTTGCCCTAGGCTAATATCGTGCCGCGCCGTTGGCGCTTTTGACAAAGACACACCCTGTTCTAAACACACTGAAAATTAAAGTCAGGAATGGTGACCCGTATGGGTTACCGTTTCTCTTGTTCCTCTTAATCTTCTTTTGCTCCATCTAAAGGGTGAAGTCGTATGGATCCTCAATTCAATATCCAACGCCCGTGGTGGTTAATCGCAGGCGTAGAATATAATTATCAGCGGTAATAAATAAGGTGTTACCGTCTTCGCCAAAAGCGCAGTTACTGGTCGCTTGACCGGTTAAGCAGGTTCCTAGTTGTTTGCCCTCTTTATTAAATATGAGCAAACCACCTGGGCCCGTCGCAAAGATATTGCCCGCCTTATCTATTTTCATGCCGTCTGGTAAGCCCTTCATTTTTCCAACGCGTTCGGTGACATCGACAAA
>CANETI010000033.1 GCA_947440715.1 Planctomycetota bacterium
AATACGAACCCGCTGTTGGTGAAGCGAATCCCCTGGGTGAACTAGAACGCAAAAGCGTCGATACCTTGGTTATTAAAATCCCCGTACCAGCCAACCGCCGCGTAGTGTTCAGCGCCACCATTCGCCGGCTTAATCTGCACTAATATTATGTCACCAGATGACGCATTCATCGGCAAATATCGCACCAGCCGCAATTGCGGCTGGGCGACCGTTGCCAGAGCGACCGAGCCCGCCAAAGGGCATGTCGCTGCGGGCGCCAGCTGTGGGGCGATTGTGATTGACCAAGCCATAGGGTAAAGCCGCCGCCAGGGCACAGAAAACGTCGCGTTGAGCCGTAAATATCGAGGCAGCTAAACGATAAGGATTTGCGGATAAACGTTCAAGACACTCATTCAGATCATCATAGGGATCAACGATGACAAAGGGGCCGAAATGTTCTTCGCGGTAAACGTGCGATGCGCGGGCTGAGGAATGTTCTACCACGGCCAATAATGGTTCAATGCAAGCGCTGTTGCTAAAGCGTCGATTCGGATCACCGGCGATCAGTCGCAAGCCAGCGGGCAAAGCAACGGCCATGGAGGCAATCGCATCGCGTGCAGCGGGGTTAATTAATGCGCTATTTGCTCCCGTCGGTGTGCCGTCGGGCATCCATACCTTTCGCGCCGTTGATAATTGTTCGAGTATCGTTGGTAAGAGTGAACGAGGTACGTGTACCTGTCGCGTTGCGGTGCAGCGTTGGCCAGCCATGCGCCAAGCACCGTCGGCAATGGCCGCACAGGACGCGGGAATATCGGCGTCGGCTAATACCAGTGCCGGATTTACGCCGCCGAGCTCTAAGGCCAACACCACATCCGGTCGTGAGGCGAGCGTGCGCGATAAAGCAAATCCCATGGATTGCCCGCCAACCGCCGCAACCGTGCTGATAGCCGGATGAGTAATCAGCGTCTGTGCCGCTTCCGCATCGCCGATCATAATACGACAGACATCAGCGAGTCCTGCCTGGGCGATAAGTTCGGCATAATAACGTCCCAGTAACGGACAACGTTCGCTGGGTTTGGCGACCACCGTGCAGCCAACTGCTAGCGCTGGCACGATTAAACCATGTAATAAATGCAGTGGAAAATTAAATGGTCCAAGAATAGCAGCCACACCACGTGGTCGCCAGATGGTGTGCGGATCACTTGCTGAATTAACTACTTGCGGAGTGCGGGCCAATCCGGCATCAAGGCTTACTACAATTTTTTTTGGTAATAAATCAGCTTCGGCTTCCGCGTCAGCGCGATTTTTCCCCGCTTCAGTTATCAATAAGTTGATGGTCTGTTCGCGTTGGGCAACTAAGCACGAAGCAAATTTTTGCAGTTTATTAAAACGTAGTTCGCGTTGTGCTTGCCAAATAGGAAATGCCATTTTCATGGCCACACAGTCAGCTTGAATTGTCTTTGTGTCGGTTTGCGGAACGGGTTCGAGCGTCGTGCCGGTCCATGGATTTGTGGAAGTGAGCGTGGCGGTCATGCCCTCATCACAGCAATACACGACGTCAACGCCAGTGATTCCTGGTCACAGCGGAACGGTGAGTATCGCTAGCAGCGTCAATGGAAAAATAACCTGCGGTTATCCGGTTTTATAGCTCGGGCACGGGCACATTAGGCGAGATTAAATATTTTCGCATAGCAGAAAAAGCACGTTGCAGATCACGACCGGAACCCAGTGTTTTCGTTGCGGTTATGGTATCAACATCTTGTGCTTCTTTACCTAAATTTATAAGAAAACGAACGAGGGCTTCGGATCCATGTTCCGGATCTTCCACGAAACTAAAAAGACGGAATAAATTAAAGCGTGCATCCGGGTTTCGTTTGAGTAATAACTTTGGTAACAAAGGGCTTGAACGTACGGGCGCTAAATATTTTCCATAAGTTTTAGCAATGGCTTCCAATGAAGCACTGGCATCATTGCCTTGATCTAAGTTTGGCCAATCGGCAACCGTCTCTAAACTAAGAAGAATACGGTCCATGGCCATCGGATCGTTGACCATCGTGGGAAATTCTTGGTGATGCTCGACTAAATAATTACGCGCTTGGGCATCTAAAATGCGCATCGACTTAACAAACTGTTTAAAGCGGTGAAATTCCCGCCAGTCGTTGAGCAGAAACAAATCGCGTACCATGAGTAATTCGACGACTTCTTTTTTCTTGGAGAGCGAAGGCGCGCGTTGGACACGTTGCAGCCAGACTAATATTTTTTCATCTTTGCCATAAGACGAGCGAATCGACAATTGATTCTCAAAGACGTATTTGCGATCGAGGTAGATAATTTCCGGCAGTTCTTGCACGGTGATATGGAAGAGCGATTCCTGTAGTACTTCGTGGTGCTTATTCTCCATACTGCGGCTCAGGGTCAGGAGTTGATCTGACAACCCAACCAGTTGGATGAATTCTTCGTCAATGACGGCGCCTTTGCTCATGCACCATTAGTATAACCTCAGATCGGGCAGTGTCGCAATACGGGATTCTCAAGTGGCCGTTTTCAGCGCATCTCAAGTGTACGCCGGTGGCAGTAACCTTGTTGTACTTAGGTCGTCCAGAGTGCGGTCAGCGCTTGTTGGACTGCGTGGCAATCCGCTAAAAAAGCTGGATCAATGAGATCTGCGCTACCTAATTGTTCGCGGTAATAGTGGGTAATAATGGACTCTATCGCATTGGCTCGCTGGTCATCGAGAAAAAAGCCAACAGGTAATTGGGTACAAGTCTCACGAGTCAGTGGAACTCGTAGGCGTAAACACGCAGGACCACCACCGTTGGCCATGCTTTCTTGCAGGTCGAAGAAATGTGCTTGGTGGAGAAAACCTTGGTCGCACAAACGCTGAATGATGGCCCCGGCGCGTCCTTGTTGTGCGTGGGTAGGGGCAATTAATAACAGGCCTTTGTTGGTTTGAACTAATTGGCTATTAAACAAATAACTAGTGACGGCTTCATTCAGCGATAATTCATCGTCGCTTATTTCAGCGACTCGTAACGAAGGATGGCGCTCACGTAAACGTGTTATGGCTTGCGCTTGGTCAACCCAGGCGCGGGCGTGGATTAACAGACGTGAACCACATCCGACCATGACCACATCATTGTGAAACGCACCAGCATCAATGGCTTCTGGTGCTTGTTGGACAGTCATAAAAGACGAGTCAGGAAGGCCGCCGCAGCGAGCGACAGCCGTGCTCGCCTCGCGCGTTTGTCGTGCGGGTAAGCGCGTGGTGCCGGGCGCGTTTGCTTGTCGGCCATAAACGAAAATATGAGTCACGTTGCCATCGGATACTACGCGACTGTGGTTTGCGGCACCTTCATCGCCTAACGCTGAAACCAAGGGTAATGGATCATGGACAGTGATTGATGGAACCTGAGCACAAAGTGCGCGCCATTGCGCGGCGCGTTGTTCGCCTTCACTAGCACGATGCGACATGGCCTGTAAATTAGCCATAATGATGTGGCAGCGACCATCGCTGCTGTCGCTGCTCGGAATAATCGTGGCGCAGTTGGCGCTCCACATAAAAGCACTGCTCGTAGCGATCTTTAATAAATGTGGCTCGTGCGAGGCGGCGGCCATGACGGCGGCGTCTGTGCCACTAAAACCACAACGGCGTAACCAGGTAATATCAGGACGCAGTAACGGTGGTAACCATGCTTGCGGCACACCGAGTCGCATAACAAAACGCATTTTTGCTAAGCCCTGTAATGCGGCGGCTCTGGGATGTGAGCGAAGACCTGCGTGCGCTTGGCTGGCTAAGTTACCGGCGGACAAACCGCCGAAATGATGGGTTGGCCCAGCTAATCCATCCACCTGCACGTCGATGAGGGAATCATCCATGGTGGTTAAGCGTAAGGAGGTTTGCAGCAGCGGGAACCCATCTTGTGTCACCGCGCAGATTACCACGCTGCCGCTGCGGAGTGCACCATGACGACAACGTTAACTTCCATTGCATTTATTGGCGGCGGCAACATGGCGAACGCCATGATTGGTGGCTTACTGCAATTATCGCCACGGCCACGCATTACCGTTGCTGACCCCGACGCGGCCAAGCGCGATATTTTAATCGCTAAAGGCTGCCACGCGACCAGCGATAATGCGGCTGCTATTGTCGGTGCGCAAATCGTGGTGTTAGCGATTAAACCACAGGTCGCGGGACAGGTGGTCCCAGGATTAGCGCCAACCTGGAAACCGCAGCAGATATTAGTGTCTATTTTAGCCGGTATGCCGATTCCGAAATTGGCCGGATGGCTGCCCGCCGGAGCGCATATTGTGCGGGCGATGCCGAATACTCCGTTGGCGATTGGCCAAGGCATGGTTGGTTTGTGTGCGGGAAGCGCGGCAACGTCCGCAGATTTAGCGCTGACCGAATCATTATTCGCACCCTGCGGAAAAGTATTGCGCGTCAGTGATGAAAGTCGCATGGATGCAATCACGGCAGTTTCTGGCAGCGGACCAGCTTATTTTTTCCGTTTCGCAGAAGCCTTAGTTGCTGGCGCTATGGCGTTGGGATTTACCCATGACGAAGCCGTTTTACTAGTTGGACAAACCGGTGCCGGATCGTGGGAATATTTACAACGCAGCGGTTTTGCAGCGGCCAAATTACGCGAACAAGTGACTAGTCCTGGGGGCACCACAGCGGCGGCATTAAAAACGTTAGATGCCGCAGATTTTGTTGGTTTAGTAACCCGCGCTTTGCAAGCCGCCGAACAACGCGGTAAGGAACTAGCTGCGGGTTAATTTTGGTTTCTGATGAGAAACAGAAACTCAACCTGGTGCAGGGACATTAACCACAACGGTAACGGTATTATTATTGGCATTATTGTCGTCACCCGACGCTGGAGTTAGGGTGATGACGTAAGGAAATGAACCAGCAGAGCCAGTGGCGGGTAAGGTAAGCGTTATCGATAAAGGATTGGTGCCTGCAGGGGCGACGTTTGCTGGTGAGGCAATGGTTGCGCTTAAAGGCGCAATAACCGCGCCATTTAAAGTAATGGAATAAGGGACATTGATAGCAACGGCAGCAGGCGCTGGCGCCGTCGTATTAGCAGTATGTTGAATAGCGAAAGTGGCAGTCAAAATTTGACTGGACGGTGGCGTACCTGCATTAACGGTAATGGTTGGCGCGGGGGTGCCAAAACTCATATCTTGATCCGCAACAATAAAAGTTACTTGTCCCGTATTATTTGTTTCAATTTCTTCGCTTATCATATTCGCCGGATCTAAGCGAACTTCATAAGTACGCGAACCTTTGGCGAGCGTACCGAGGGTAGCGGTTTGCGCGATCGAACCAAAAGCGGGAATCGAAACGGTACCGGAAGCCACCAGCGTTGCGCCAACAACTGCGGGGTTGCTTGCGGTCAGGTGTAATTCCCAGGGCACCGCATCGATGGCCTGATTCCAGGTGTTTCGAATAGTGAAATTAATCGTTATTGCATGGGTAGTCGCAGGTGTCGAAGGAGTTGCGCTTGGCCCGACGCTCAATTTCAGGTCTTTGTAGGCAAATGGTTCACCTGGGCTGGAACAACTGATCACGAATAAACTCATCATGAGCCCAATAACGAACACCAAACTGCAACGCACCATACCACCCCCTTGGATCGGGGCGCGAGCCTAGATCAGGTGCAGGGGGGCACAAGGCATTGTGCGTTATTTTACGTGTTGCGAATGGTGTATAAACTGCCGTCTAAATGACAGCCTTGCAGTAATTGCGTCAGACTTGCGTCTAGGCCGCGATCTTTCATCAAATCTTCTATGACGGCATTTGGATCAGCGCCTGGATCTAAAGCTAATCGTTGTTCCATCGCCGCAGCTACCGCAATAATGCGCGCTTCGGTTTCCAAATCGGAATCTTTTAATCCCAGCGGTCCGCTGCCATCTAATCGTTCTTGCGCGTGGCGCAGTAAAGGCAGGACATGTTCGAGATCTTCAATCGCTTCCAAAAGACTGAGCGCATCTTCACGATCAACAGCCATGAGATGATCTAAATGGTGAAGTATTCCCGCTTGGCGGACGCGCTCGCGAGCAGCGGTAGATAAATGTGACGCCTCAGCCAAAGCAACACACGTGCGCGCGCATCGTTCGCCAGCGCCGACACATCCGGCGCGTGTTTCTAAAGCGCGTATCAGCGCCGTCATTAATTGCCGTGTTGCTACGCGATTACGCCGAACTTGTTCGGCGGCATGTTGCGCTAACCCAAGTTGAATAGCACAGGCACTAATTAATTCCAAATCCATTTGATCGAATGGTTTTGCCCCGACTCCGCGTGAGAGATACAAGACACCTTTAGTGTGACCGCCGATGGACAAGGGAACGCAAATAACCGAACGAATGCCTTTTTGAATAATACTGGCATGACGATCAAAACGTTCATCTTCGCTAGCGTTGGCACTGTGAAGTGCTTTATTTTCGGCAAAGGTTTTCTTAATAATAGAACGGCTGATCACGGGCTGAATTTGGGGCGAAATCGTACGTACGGTGGTGGGCACTAATTTGCCCGTAGCTGCTTCGCGTTTGAAAATAAGTGCGCTTTCACCCGGCATGCCCGACACTAAAAAATCCAGCACTTTAGCTTCTTTATCGCTAATTTCGAGCGTGTCCGACAGAATGCGACCTACTTGATAGAGGATACGCAAACCGCGTGCGCTGTCTTGCGCCGGTTGTTCGTCGGCAATTTCATCAATGTCTGATAATTCATCGACGCGGAATTCTAGGGTGTTCGACAACATGTCGGGGTCGTCTTGATAGGCGATGCGCGCCGAACTGTCATCGGCTAATGCTGATCCGCTTTCATAGACTAATTCCGTGGTACCAATTTTAATGATGTCGCCTTCACGTAATAACTCTTCATCCGTTAAACGATCATCATTGACGTAGGTGCCATTTTTGCTGTCGAGGTCGCGTACGAAAAACATGCCGCCGACTGGGAATATCTCGGCATGGAAACGACTCGCTGAACGATCCAGAATTTGAATACCGGCTTCGGCGTCGCGACCAATAGTCAGCGATTTATCGACCAGGGATTTTTCGCGTCCGCGATAAGGACCATTGGTGATGCGAATTTTACTCATGCTCAGAATACAACCGGGGGTGTGAAGAAGGCCTACTTCATCAAGGCCCGTGCCGACAGCAAGGGCGCTCTACGCATATCTAGAGTGCTCTCAGACTACCGAATGACGCATTTAGCGGCCAATGTGACCAACTAGTTGATGTTGTTCCTGCCAACGAACGAGTAGTTTCATTAGCAGAATAAGACTCAATTCGTTGCAATTACTGGTTTTGAAGCAGAGCAAGCGGTGAAAATGCGCTTGGACTCAATCGCGCGATTGGGCCAATTGTTCAGCGCGGCGTTCCGCCTGTAGGGCTTTTTTACCGGCACCGCGAGCTCGTAAAATGAGTCCGTATAATCGCCATGCCCCAGGTTCGCTGGCGGCTAAGCGCACTAATTTTCGCGCCGTTTGTTCGGCTGCGGGTAAATCATTACGTAGGTAATGCCCAGCAAAAGTCTGAAAAATGGGCTGAATAACGGTTAAATCACGGGATGATGATTGCTCTTCCCTGAGCCAGATCGCACCTGCCAATAAAGCGGCAGTCAGGTACGCGATTAATCCGATCCAACCCAGTGAAATGGTGCTCTCAGTTCCTGTCGTCACGTAGGCAATGCTGAACAACGTCAGTCCCGCCATTCCAATGCAGGCGGGAATAGCTGGCACCCAACCGGGACGACGCAACAGCAAGCCGGTACCGGGCAGAATCGTATTGAGCACCAAAGCGGGTAAGCGATTCACGATGGCGTTTGACCGTATGGTGAAACCCGGCGCTGGCAACGCGAGCGCTGGCGCCGGCCTTCAGAGTTGCATGTACCGAAGTTCACCTGACCACGGGTTGCAACATTGCTCAGGTCACCGCACCGTGCGACATGCGTCTGGATGAACCACTCGATTATTTTTTAACCCGTCGAGGAGTGGGTACCTGGGCGAGCGTGCGTCAACTCATTCAGCAACAACAGGTGTTGGTTAATGGCATCATATGCAAACATTATCACCGTAGATTGTTGCCGACTGACGTGGTTAACGCCGCAGGTGTATTAATTAAAGATGATATCGACACAGGGACACTCATCTGCTTTAAAAAAGTTGGTTACGCTTGTTCGCATGAGCGGAAAGACGCGCCGCTGCTCTATGATGTAATTCCCCGTCACTATCAACATCCGAATTTGCAAACGGTTGGTCGACTCGACCGTGATACGACCGGATTAATATTATTGACCATTGACGGCATGTGGGTGCAGCTGGTCATGGCGCCAGAAAAACGCTGTTGGAAACGATATCGTCTCGCCTTTAGCGGAATATTATCCGCAGACGCGCAAGCTCGCGTTTGTTCGGGTATGATGATGTTGGACGATCCACGACCGTGTTTGCCCGCGCGTCTGGAATTGTTGGGCCATGCAGCCGATGGTTTAGGCTTAGCAACCATGCACCTGTGCGAAGGGCGTCATCATCAAGTGAAACGCATGATCGCAGCGCTTGGTGGTCGAGTAGAGCGGCTTCATCGCGACCGCATCGGCGGTTTAGAATTACCGACTGATTTACATCCTGGTGAGATGCGCCCATTACGAGGGGATGAAAGAGTACGCTTATTTGAAATGCCAGAAAATGTCTAGGTATAGAAACCTACAGAAACATTGCTTCGTAGGTATCGCATGAGGTCGTTATAGGTATTAGGCTAATCTCGTCAGTCACTTCAGTCGCTTCAGTCACTTTAGATTTTTAGCTTCCGCGAGCACGGTTTGCAGCAACGTTGTATCTACCAACGTACTGGCGGAAAAATCACTTTTTAGCATTTTCGCATTATTCAACACCATCCGAGTTTCATCGATGAATTGTGATAAACCGCCACCCACAGTATTGCGCGCAATTAAGGTGGTGTGGTCGTGGATGCTGACGTTGGTCAGCATTTCTTTAATGGCGTCGCTGTCATAAGGCGTTGGTTCGGCAAACGTGTGTTTGTTGACGATCGCGCAATATTCAACCCAGTTTGCAGGGTTACGACTCCAATCAACGGCTTCAATCCACCCAGCAATAATATGTTTCAAATCTTCTTTAGGGATGCTGGCAATCACTTCGCGGCGACCGCCGAGACCTTCTGGCATACAACCTGGAAAAGATGCGGATGTGGCCACGACAAAGCCGCCATCTTTTTCAGCTTGGAGCGAAAAAGGTTCGTAGCTAATAATGGTCGATACAGCGCCGAGGATAAAGTGACCATTTAAAGCTTCAGGATCATATTCAACCACTTTAACATCATTCAGTGTCAATTTATGGCTTTGCAAATATTTGACCAACAACATGGTGACTGCCGGATCGTTATGATAGACACCGATGGTGTCTCCAGCTTTGGTCGGGGTTAATTTATTGCGGGAAATTATTTTATCTCCGCCGTTTGACCAGTCGAGTTCTCCGAGCACGGTGACGTCGATACCCTTTTGCTGAATGCCGATAAAATTACCGATCATATCAATGGCTAAATCGACGCGCTTTTGCTCAATGGCACCAGTATCTTCACCGAGCTGATTAACGACTTCGACGTCCAGACCGCGTTTCTTCCACATCCCTTTTACTTCCGCGATATTAATGGGCGCCCAGGCGATCCACGGGCAGGTGCCAATTTTATAGGTGCGCTTTACCGCATCAGCAGCGGTGACGGTGCCGGAACAACAATATGAAAGGAGAATAACCAGTACGAGAAGTCGCATAAGGGCTCCAAAAACGTTATGGCTCAGGTGTGAGCGAGAGGGCAAGACGTAAGCCGATGCCAGACTCGGTGCTGGTGTCGCTTACATCACGGCGCGAGTATACCGTAAAAGCTTCCGCAAGTCGATCCCGATGACTGCCTCCGGCGGCTTGGCGTATAACCCCGGCATCCAGGACGAACTCCGCCACCGACCCGCTCATGTCCATGATGCCATGAACGGTGCGATCGCGTGGAAAAGATCCCACAGCGAGCGGACACCAACGCTCAAGTGTGTTACCTTGCGTGGTCGCACTGAATGACATATCTGAGCGCATGCCCCAAGGGTATAGGCGACCATCCCCACTTTGAGCGGCCAATTGCCATTCCGAACTCGTCGGCAGACGCCAAGCCAGTCGATCACGATGACAACGCCACCGCACATAACTCACGGCATCGTTACCGCTAATGCAGGTAATGGGCCAAGTCGGCTCAATGGGCGTGCCCTGCGCGGTGAGCGGTAAATGATCTTGGCCATCAGTGGTGCGTTCCCACAACGCCAAACCACCTAAACGGGGCACTAATATGAGCGCACCACTCCGTTCAGCTTCGGTTATGGCAGCCAGCGACGTGGCATGGTTAAGAAATTCTAACCATTCGCCGCAGGTGACCTCTAATTTACTGAGCGCAAATGCGTGCAGTTCTTCTAATATTAATCCATTATTATCATGCACTGTTCCAGCGGGAATATAAGCCACACCAGTCGGCAGTGGCGAGTGTGCCGGTAAATAAAGGTTAAGGCGTTCACCTCGGCGTAGATGGATGGCATGGATGTCACCAAGTGTATTGCGCACCAAATAACGTCCGTGACCTAGCTTGAGTTCCTGCCCAGCAATCAAATCGATCGCCATGGTATTAATTATTAGCGTGCGATCGTCGGCTTCATAGAGCGCTTGTAGTGTAATTGGCGATTGGTTTTGTTTTGCTTCAATCCAACCTTGTCCAGCAAGCACGACATCGATGTGAGTATCTACAATTCCACTAGTATGATGTGAACGTAGGCGCATTTCAGCAATACGCGCTTCTGATAATAATCCGATCGCTTCGTATTCTAGTAAGCGATCGAGATAGAAATCAGCGATAGTTTGCCGTAGAAGATCATCGCCTGCATTTAGCACGACGGCCTTATCGAAAAACTGAGCTGCGCGTCCTTGGTTTTCTGCGAGATCAATTTTTAGTTGATCGATCATTTGATCTAATTTGTGTAATTGTGCGCGTTGTCCGCTGGCACCATTTATACGAATCGCACTTTCTAGCGTGCGCCTTTCTTGTAGGCGTAGGTTTAATTCTTGCTGCTTGGGCTTCATCCATTCCATGGCTTTGCGCGCCGCATCAACATGGAGTCTCGCAACCTTGCGCTTGGTTGCGAGTTCTTCTTCATTGAGGCGAGTTTGATTAAGCTCGGCCATTTTATTGGTGAGTTCTTTATACAGCGTGAGGATGGTGGTATCTTTGGGCACTAAACCAAGGGCATTCATATAAAATTCACTGGCTTCACGCAGGTTGGTATCATCGCCAATTGCGATTTTCTCCTTCGCATCCGCCACAAATTTATCGGCTTTTTGACGCTCTGATGTTTCGCGATTCGCTCGTTCTAATTGCGCTATACCATCATTTATTCGAGGGATTTGCCGTTGCGTTTGGGGGTCGCCTTTGCGTAAGGTCAAAATACTCTCAGCAATTTTCCGTGCGGCTAAAAAATCCCGCTGTCCAAGAGCACTTTCCAATTCCTTTTGTTTTCCTCTGACGGTCTGATCTTCTTCATACCATATCTGAAATAAGATTCCGAAAAGCAACAACGCAGAACAACCTGCCACCATTAATCCCACGCGCACTTGGCGACGATGATGCG
>CANETI010000034.1 GCA_947440715.1 Planctomycetota bacterium
ACGGCACGTGCGCCTATTTTGGTGGGCGTGGCAATAATGGCGGCGATGGCTATTTAAATAATGATGCGGTGATGGAAACGGTGTGGGCGTTGACGGGAAGCGTCGCGCATGGTGGTCTGCCATATATTATGGCCATGCCAGCACGCGATAAAAATCGTGTGTATGTTAATTTTACGGCGCCCTATGTGCGCTGGCCATCGTTAGAAACCCGAGCGACGACCGTGGTTGGGCCGTCACATGAATTTCAAATCGAAGTATTCGGAGCAAACGGCGCGTTATTAAAAACGAAACAATACAAAGCGACGTGGTCGACGCTGAAAGGTGGACCAAGTTTCGCGAGCACTAAAAATGAAGCCTCGACGAAGGTTACCTTTCCTGGGCCGGGCACCTATCAATTATTGCTGACGGTAGTTCATAGCAATTACACGGTAAAAGAACTGGTGGCCGTCGAAGTCTTAGCGCAACCAGAATCTTCAGCGATTACTGATCAACGCGCAGAAAAACCGTCTCTCTCGCTTCAGCCACAATCGATCGAGGTTCAACTCGGTGGACAGGCAATTTTGTCGGTTAAAGCGGCTGGTCGTGGTCCGTTGAATTACACGTGGCGCTTGGATGGTACTCCTTTGTGGCCTAAACAAAATACCGATAAATTGACGCTAATTAATGTTGGTGGTGGACAAGCGGGTGTTTACGATTGTGTCGTGACAGGTGCAGATGGTGTGGTGACGAGTTCTTCGGCAAATTTGACCATTAGTAATGTGGGCGAAATTGTGGCTGGCGGCTTGTGGAGTGAACAATTTTCTGATCAATCATTCTTGATGAGCGATTCCTTAGACGCATTCCTAGCGCATGCGCGTTTTCCGCGCTGGTCGGATGCGAGCACCGTGTTGACCGTTGGGGTGGAATCGAAAGCCATTAATAGCAAAAACGGCCAACGATTTACGGGATGGTTAGTGCCAAAAGAAAGTGCTACTTATCAATTCTTCCTAACGGGTAGTGGTCAAGCGCAAGTGAACCTCAGTACCAGTGATGCCTGTCGTAATCGTCGCCCTTTGGTGGCTTTTTCTGGTAATGGTCAAGCACGGCAATGGACTGTGGGAGAACGGTCTAAACCAGTGCATTTATCAGCCGGTAAACGATATTATATAGAGCTTATACACTTTGCCTTGGGTGAAAAACCAGCGTCGATCGCAATGAGTTGGCGCGCGGTCACGAACACACCGGGAACGCGAAAAGATGATGCGGCACCAACCGATGGTAGCCCAGCGATGCCGAGCGAATTATTTGAACACCGCGTAGGCGGTATGTTTGATGATAGTAAAGTGGTATTCCCCAAAATAACTAACGCTGAGACCAAAGGGGCAAATCCGAGTTAATGTTCTGGCTCTATGTTGCGGTTATGCCGAGTTAATTTTTCGCAATGGGTACGGGAATCGTCTTCACCATGCGTTCCGCAATATATCGGGTAAATAATTTCGGGCTTTGTAAGGTAACCTTCCAACCGGTGATACCGTCGGACCCGATTTGGCGTTCGTACCAGCGTTCGACTTCATATTGCACGTCTTGACGCGCTCCGTCGAAATGACCGGTCGCACTCCAGACGACAGAGCCGTCTAAACAGGAGATAAGATCGACGGTTAGGCCAATGGCGAGGGGATCGTAACTATTAAAATGTTCAATGCGTCCGACCAGGATTCCATCAACGCGTAATTCATCACGAATAGTCAGCAATTGTTGTGTGCTAATGCGATTACTTTTAATGACATCAACCGGTAACAATAGGTCGCGTTGGTTTACGCTGATGGTTAAGACTTCATGTATGGCGAGTTCCCGCAGGGCCGTCGTCATGCTGTCGTCCATGGCCGAAGCTGCGCGACCTATATTTCCAGCGCGGTGAAATGGCATGACCGCCACGCGGCGCAGAGATGACGCTTCAATGCTGGTGTGAAAGGATAAGACTTCGTGGCGTGGGGGTTCGTAGAGACGGCTAAAAAACGGAACACGACAACCACTTAACGGAATTATTGTCAGGAGTATAAAGAAGGCGAGTGGGCGTAGGTGCATGGGGTTGGTCATGGCGCACTTTTTTGAATTTGGAAACTTTTAATCTGGCGGCGAATTTGGGCTTGTAGATCGAGCAATTCTTGTGATTGCCCTGGGACCAGTTTGAGCAATCCAGCGGCAGTCGTAAAATATTGTTGCTCAATTAGGAGACGTTGTAATTCGATCGAGGCGACTTGTTGATCAAGGGCGATTATGGTGGCCTTACGCGCTGCTAATTCTTGTTGTGCGGTTATCAGGTGATCTTTGACATGGGATAATGAATCACTTTGTGCTGCCAAATTGTTGCCGCGCGACACCGCTTGGGACGCTTGTTCGCGCAAGAGATCAATTTCGGCATGTTGAGCACTGACCGTCATTTTACTGTCAGATAATTCACCCTCAACTCGGCGTAATCGTTCGAGCACCGATTCATTACCGCCACCATCAACTAAACGATTGGGGCCAGCTCGTAAGGCGCCTTGTCCATGTCCTAAACGGTGTTCGAGTTGGGATATTTTTTTCTCTAAATGAAGTAAATGGTCTGCAATGGCGGCTTGATCGGTAGCTGTCGTATTTCCCGTTTGATTATTCGCTGTCGAAGATTCTGTCGCAGGTTGTGTAGAGGGTATGCTGCGGTGCGTGCGTTTATCTATCGCACAGCCAGCGGCGGCTATTGCGGCTCCACTTAGAAGTGCAAGTGCGGCGGCAGTAAAGTTCACTTGCTCTGCTCCAATCCGGCGTCTGTGCTCAAGACGTCACGCAGACGTGCTTGAAGAGCCATGGTTTCTGGTGAACTGCCAGCCAGGCGTAAAACGCGAGCGGCCAAATCAAATAATTGTCGTTCGGCATTGAGCCGAGCGAGTTCTAGTTCAGCGCGCTGTTGCTCGACTTGTTTCAGTTTCGCTTGGGTTGTGGCTAATTCATTTTGTGTTGTTGTGGCAAGTGTTTGCGAATCATTGAGTTCAGCTAATTTGACTATTAACATTTGCTGAGCATCAATCGCGCGAGATAACGATAATTTCGTGGTGGAGAGTGCGGATTCCAATCCTTTATTATGTTCTTCGGAAGCGGTTAATGCGGCACTTAATCGCGTTAGTCGATCAAGTACTGATTCCCCTTGTTTGGGATCCGCGCTTAAAACCGCAATTGCCGTGGTTGGTTTGCCAGCAAGGCGTGATTCAAGTTCGCTCAATTGTGCGGTCAATATTTCACGCGCTTCAATTTCAGCACGTAATTGCTTGGTGTTGGTGCGATCGCGTTCACTGACTTCTGCAACTAGGCCAGCAATGCGTTCATTTTGATTATGTTGTTGCACCAATAACGATTCAATTTGTTTACTAAGGTTGGCATTTTCTTGCACGGTGGCGGTTAATTTCGCCTCGCTGTCTCGGCGATTGGCGGTGACCGCATGGGCGACTTGTTCACTAAACGTAGTTTTTAAGGCGGCTAAATCAGTACGTAGTTCTTGTTCGCGCCGAGATAATACCAGCGCATTTACGGTATCGGTGGCGGTTAATTGCCCTTCATATTGTTTACGGATATCGGCTAATTGTTGGTCATAGCGCGCTTGCGCTTTGGTTAGTTCGATTTGATATTGTTCGCGTAATAAAGTGTGGCTGGCATTTTCTTTGGCACTTTGTTGGTCGACTGATGCAACGGCTTCCTTAGCGGCTTGTTCCAGCGCTTTGGGATCAATAAGTTTGGCGAGGTCTAATACTTCGCGGACCTGGTCCCCAGGTGATAGGGGATTCAACCGATCACCAATCGCAATTTGGCGCGCGATGGAGCGATTATTTCCAAGAATTTCGGTGATCTGTACCATGCCTTTTAGCACGTTGCCGTCAGCAGCGTCGTAGACGCGTAAAAAGGTACCGAGCTCTAAACCAACAGCGGTGCCAATTGGAAGTTCGACCAATACCTGATTTTCGGTCGTGCTGAGCGTGGTAATGGTAGCTTTGGCCGGTGTGCGCGCAGCAGCAACAGGAGCTGGTTTGGTCGCTTCGTTTGGCTGTGAGGTTTCACGCGTGGCGTTACAGGCGACGAGGCTGGCGAGTAGCGGGACTAAGCAAAACAGCATGGAATGTGGCAGACGCAGGCTCATAGCGCGGCCTCCTCTTAAGCAGTGGAACGCACCAATCGTGCCAGGGCTCAGCAGGCTGATTCCGCCGTTTTACCGGATTGGGTGTCTGCAATCACCACAAGTGCTGTCGATCTTCCCAACGTTGACGAATAAGCTGGGGCTGTGACCTGCTGGCATAGCGAAGGGGACAAGCTAGACAGTGCCCCGCTTTCTGGTCGTTTATCTACCGCTTATAGAGGGGGTCAAATGGGTCGTGCGTTGGTTTTTCCTGGGCAAGGTGCGCAATATGTCGGCATGGGTATGGAGTTGGCCCAACACTATCCGGTTGCTCGAGCGTTGCTTGATGAGGCGGACAATGCGCTCGGATTTTCCCTTTCGGATATTATCGCTCATGGTCCAGAGGCCGAACTAACGCGCACCGATATAAGCCAGCCAGCAATATTAGTGGTCAGTATTATGGCTTTGGCTGTGCTAAAAACCGTCGTTAAACCGTTAACCTTTCATGCGGTTGCCGGATTAAGTTTGGGCGAATATTCAGCACTAGTTGCTGCTGAAGCGATTTCATTTCACGATGCCGTGCGCTTAGTGCGCTTGCGTGGACAAGCCATGCAAGCTGCGGCAGAATTAGTGCCATCTGGAATGGTGGCGCTTATTGGCGCGGATGAAGCTAGTGCGACCAAATTATGTGAAGCAGCAAAGGGCGATGAAGTATTACAGGTCGCTAATTTAAATAGCCCAGGCCAAGTCGTTATTTCTGGTACAAAGTCCGCCTGTGATCGCGCTATGGCACAAGCAAAAGACCACGGTTTACGTCGCGCGATTGCGTTGCCAGTAGCCGGTGCATTTCATAGTGCCTTAATGGCGCCAGCAGCTGCGCAATTACGTGCAGCGTTAGCAGCGACGAAATTCCGCGATCCACAAGTGCCGGTGTACACCAATGTTCATGCCGGTCCGGTGCAACGCGCGAGCGAAATCCCGGCTTTATTGGAAGCGCAATTAACCAAACCAGTTCGCTGGGCTGATTCAGTCGTGGCGATGAAAGCGGCCGGCATTGAAACCTATTGGGAATTAGGGCCTGGGAAAACCTTGTGCGGTATGATCGCCCGCACGGTTACCGATGCGACCATGCGTAATCTCGATAATGCCAATGATGTGATAGGATTCGCAACGCCGTGAGTGCTTGCCAGCGTGGGCTGTTCTGACAGCTTACGCGCCAGAGTTCGTCTTACCATTTTAAGGAGTTCGTTATGTTGCGTATCACCGCTGGTTTGTTCGCTTTTGTGATTGCCTCAATGGCTCTTTTTGCCGCAGACGCCGAGACGACTCCTGCAACCAAACCAACCCATACTCAGGTGTTAATCACCACCAGTTTGGGTGTGATCACGGTTGAATTATATGACGACGAAGCGCCCAAAACGGTGGCCAATTTTTTAGCCTTAGCCGCCGGCGAAAAAGTATTTACCGATCCCAAGACTGGGATGGAATCAAAGCGTCCTTATTATGATGGTTTAGTATTTCATCGCGTCATTAAAGGCTTCATGATCCAAGGTGGATGTCCATTAGGATCAGGCAGCAGTGGTCCAGGATATAAATTTGAAGATGAAATAAATGCAACCTCGTTAGGTCTTGCTCGCGAAATGGCCATGGTTGGCGATGATTTACATCCGCAATGTGGCTATATGCAGCGTCAATTTATGGACACCGTGCTACGTCCACGCATGGAAGCGATGGGAATTACTCCAACATCGACGACAGAAGAAAAACAAAAGGTTTTTGATGCGGTATTAAAAGAAGCGCGTTCGTTATCACTCAAAGGCTTTTACGAAAAATTGGGTTACGTCTATAATGATAGCCTGCCAACATCACATCGCCCAGTGCGTGGATGTTTAGCAATGGCCAACAGCGGTCCAAATACCAATGGCTCGCAATTCTTTATTAACTTGGGCGACACCCCACATTTGACGGGGAAACACACGATTTTTGGTCACGTGATCGCAGGTATGGAAATCGTTGATGCAATAGGCAATGTCCCAACGGCAGATGCTGATCGCCCAGCGACACCCGTTGTGATTCAATCGGTGCGTAAGAAATAAGACTCGGGCCAACGTTGGAACGACAAAATTAGACTAGCTTTAGTCTTTCCACTTTCCCGGAGCGACCACCTTTTTAATGAGGTCGCTAATTTCATCTGATGTCGGTGCACTATTGGTGTCATTGTCGACTGGTTGAAATAATAAACCGCCACCTCCCGTTTGGCTGCCTGCATTGAGCGCTAATTGCGGGCCAGGAAAATCTTTAATCGGCATGGTCATGTCGCTAATATCGTAGAGGCGAGTGACCGTGGCTTCGGCGATGGGTTGATCGCTGATAAATAAAGCACCATGAATATAACCCATTTGCGTGCTGCTGAGCTTGGTGATCCAATGCAGAACATTGCCTAATGACATGTTGCTGGCTTTGAGCGTGATGGTTGGTGATTTAATTAAGACGGTTGGCGCGACCACGATATTGATGCGGGTGGAAGTGCGTAAGAAATCTATGACGTCGGTCAGCGAGGCATCTTGGAAATCAAGGGTGATGCGTTGGCCTAATTTTGCGTTGGTCGTCCGGTCCATGCTGGTGCTGGCAGGCGCGGTAACTAACAGGGCATTTCCCCAACGACCAATGTGGTATTGTTCATCCGCAGCCGACGCCAAACCAAGTGAGATGAGGGTGAGCGGAATGAGTGGTAAAACGGTGGCGCGCATCTGAGACCTCCGTGAATACGGCAAAGCATGCTCGTGTTCGATGACAGAGGGAAGCGACAGTTAGAGGACCTTGCTGAGGGCGTGACGCACCCCAGGGCGTCACTCTTCGGGTTCTAGGTGTTCTTCGATCGCGGCTAAAACCTCGGTAACGTGATCCTGGACTTTTACTTTAAGCCACGCTTTGGCGATCATGCCATCGGCATCGACCAAAAAAGTGCTGCGGATAATCCCCAAACTCGTTTTGCCGTAGAGCATTTTTTCGCCCCAGGCACCGGCCTTTTCGGCGAGGGCGTGATCTTCGTCACTCAACAGGACAAAGTTGAGATCCTGTTTCTCAATGAATTTTTTATGACTCGCAATGGAGTCGGCGCTTACGCCAAATACCGGAATACCAACGTCATTAAAGGCGGCAATGTTATCGCGAAAATCGCATGCTTCCGTGGTGCATCCAGGGGTTTGGTCTTTGGGATAAAAATAAATGACAAACGGGTTGCCCTTAAGATCTTTTGACGTCCAAATTTGGTCGTCGGAACCCGGCAGGGAGAATAGGGGGAAGCGAGCCATCGGAACTCCTCGGTGGTGGCTTTTACATGCAGCGTCTCATCGCGCTGCCAAGTAGTTTTTTCGACTTTATAGCATCGGAGCGATTCAGTGTTTGATTCCAAGCAGGCATGACCAATGTCTTGATTCCCAGACCTGACACTAGGTGATGACCGAGGTCCATCTTGAAGGATTAATTACCAAGAATCAGCGTTTTGGTTTTGTGTGCCTGCATACGGCGATTCAGCATGGCGAGGAATTTATTGTCCAGGTTCGTGGTGTTCCCAGCCAACAAGCTGATAATGCCGCGATAAATCGAGGGTTCGCGATGATCGGCAAAGAATAAATTGTCAATAAAATGACCATCATACCACAGTTTAATGAAGCTGAAAAACGTAGCTAAATCGTGGTCAGTCGTGCGTCCCCATTCACCAAGATTGCCATTTGCACCATGTTTATCTAATGTCTGTCCTAAACGCCATCCGGCGCGGGTCGCCAATAAGACACCACTGGAAAAAATAGGATCGATAAAGCCACCAGCATCGCCAACCAAAGCCCAACGATTACCAACACGCTGGCGTACGCGGTAACTAATATTTGGGGTTGAACGAACGGGATCAGGTAATTGATCGCCGAGGCGTGCTTTAAATTCAGGGAAGTGAATTAAATTGTTACGGAAAACCTCGGCAGGCGTTCCGCCTTTGACGATCGCTTCGCGTTTCAATACCAAGCCCACTGACCATTTCTTTTCTTCCAATGGAATTTGCCAGGACCAACCAATTGGGGATTTACTGATGACAATATCACCTCGCTCAGCGCCCTTGACTAATGGTAGGGCGGAGACATGTCCATAAACGGCTGCGCGTTTCAGATCGCCTTCTTGATCGATTAAATTCAATTGGCGACCGATTAACGTTTCACGACCTGACGCATCTACGACGAAATCGACCGTCAGTTTTTCGTCACCACCCGGTTTGCCTCCATCGTGATGAATGATGGGGGATATTCCTGGGCGTTCAGGCAGATCTAATTTGGTGACGCGAACAGGGGAATGCACAATGGCGCCTAATTTGGCCGCTTGTTGCAATAACATATGATCGAATTTGGCGCGTTCGACTTGGAAAATAGACGGCGGATCGCCAGGTAATCCGTCGGCAAAAGGGAAGCGACAGACTCGATTTTTACCAACCAACTCAAAAAACGCTGCATTTTTGGGCATGTAATTGTGGTTGGTGAATGTCTTTATATCGATGCCAATGGCTTCATAGATGGGCAAATTGCAGGGCAGTAAGCTCTCGCCAATGTGAAAGCGCGGAAACGTTTCTGCTTCGAATAAATGTACTTCGTGGCCAAATGTACGCAGGGTCGCTGCTGTCACTGATCCGCCAGGACCTCCACCAATGATGCCAACACGCATAGAATACTTACTCCAAATCGTGGGCGGCGATCATTCCGCATGGTAACGCTTGAATCAAGTGAGCACGCCGCATTCGCAGACACTCATCAGGGCGATAATTGGTAACTTAGGTGTACAAACCGCCATTTACCGACAATACGTGACCAGTGACATAGCCCGCGTCCGCTGAGCAGAGGTAGGAAACAGCGGCGGCAACTTCGGTGACGGTACCTAAGCGGCCAAGTGGAACCGCCTGTAGCATTTGTTCGAGCGGTAAATCTTTGGTCATATCGGTGTCAATTAATCCAGGAGCAACCACGTTGGCGGTGACCCCGCGCTTGGCACATTCGCGCGCCAAGGCTTTGGTGGCAGCGATTAATCCGCCTTTTGCTGCGGAATAATTAACTTGGCCGGGATTGCCCATCAACCCACTGACTGAAGCCATCGTCACCACGCGGCCACGTCGCGCTTTCAATAATCCGCGCACTAATGGGCGAACAACATTATAAAAACCGCCCAAGCTGGTATTGATGACCTGATCCCAATCGTCATCGCCTAACATGCCGAAAAGACCATCCCGGGTGATGCCAGCATTGACCACCACGGCATACGGTGTTCCGTGCTTGGTTTGCATGTCTTCCAAAGCTTTTAGAGCAGTCGGGCGATCAGCGACGTCGAACGGCAAAAACCATACTTGGCGTCCCAGGGCGCGGATTTCTGTCGCGACCGCATCAGCAGCAACCTGATTCGAGCGGAAATTCATCACGATATCAAACCCATCCCGCGCGAGTCGCGTGGCAATGGCTGCGCCGATGCCGCGCGAAGCGCCAGTTACAAAAGCGTAGCGGGTTGGCGATTGGTCAGCAGGCGTACTTGAGGTCATGGGCGCGACGGTGGGCCGCAACAGGTGAAGTCAACCACACGCACTTGCCTCATTCATCATCTGATCAAGAGTGCGCTCATGAGGTGGATGTGGGTTTAGAGCAAAAACACCAGGCGGCCCCGAAACGGTTGGCGACGACGTTTGATATTTTTCAATGGTACCGCGATGTGCGCGTGAGTGGCAAACCGGTGGCTTGGTGTTCAGCTTTTGCGCCAGCCGAAGTATTAGTCGCCATGGATATTATTCCGGTTTATCCCGAAAATCACGCCGCGATGTTGGGCGCTTTATCGGAAACCCGCGATCCGCAATCGCCTTATGCCCGTCCAGCTATTGCTGCCGCAGAGGGTGCCGGCTTATCATCGCCACGATTATGTAGTTATGCTTTGGCTGACCTGGGCGTCTTGCATGGCGGCGCGTCACCCATCAATGGTTTACCAGATCCCGATTTATTTTACGCCTGTGATAGTCAATGCGCCGTCGTGGCACGCTGGGGCGATGACGTACAAAGATTTTTTAGTGCCACCCATCAACGTGACATTCCGCATTACGTTTTAAAAGCGCCGCCGCTAACTCGGGCAGAAACCCACACGACCGAAGAATTAGCCGGATTTAAAGCGCAATTACTCGAACACGTACGCGACATCGAACAGCGCTTCAACAAACGTTTGAACATGGACCGCTTACGTGAAGTCGTAGCGGAATCAGCAAAAGCCAATCGTCTGTGGCAACAATGTTTGGAATTAGCGAAACATCGTCCCACGCCGTGGACGAACCTAGACGCTTTTCAAGCCATGGCACCCATTGTTATTGCACGTGGCACGCCGTTGTGCACGGCGTATTACCAAGCGTTGTTAGCCGAATTGCAGCAACGAATTGCTGATGGAGTGGCGGCTGTTGCGCAGGAAAAAATACGCATCGTTTGGGATGCCATTCCGGTGTGGCCGCGCAAAAATTGGTTCGCTAAATTTTGCGCTGAACGCGGCGCAGTTTTTGTCGCAAGCACCTATACGCATTCGTGGTGGTTCGAATTCGATAGCAGCAAACCCTTAGATACTTTGGTCGAACGCTATGCCTGGAACACCATGAATCGTTCAGGCAAATGGGTGCTCGATTGGACCTTAGGAATTGTGCGCGATTACGCTGCCGATGGAATTGTCGCGCACTGGAATCGTAGTTGTGGCATTTGGAATAGTTACGTCAAAAGACGCTTGCCTGGGTATACCGCAGCTGGAATTCCCTGGATGCAATTAAATGCCGACATGGTTGACGCCCGTCAATTCGATGAAGCACGGGTCGCAGAACAATTAGACGGATTTATTGCCTCGCTGAAGCGTAGATCTGAGGTTTGAAGCCCGAGTTCAATGGTGAAGAGCGACATTTGATAAAACGCGTTTGTAAGATAATTTTTTGATTGGGATCCAGTTTCTTTCAGATAATACCGATGAGAAAGTGGCCTGCCGCCCGACCAATCTTTGCTAACGGCTGATCCCAACAACAAAGAAAATAGCATCGGGCATCATGACGGAACGCACTCCACCTACGCCTCCAACGCTCAACACAACCGAACTGTTGGTCACACCGATGACTCACTTCCGTTAAAAAGATGCGCGACCGGCAACGAAGGTCCAGGCGGTCCCGCGAGCCTAACGAGCAATAAAATCAACAAATCTATGAAACCGATTAACAATCCCATTTACGAGACACCTACAAATGCTTCCTTAGCATGGCTGGTACGGTGCCTAGTCTTCGCCTCAATTTTATCCTTAGGCTCAGGACTGTACGCCGTCGATCCACGCCAGGTCGAACTATTTGACTTCGACTGGCGCTTCCATGCCGGAGATTTGACCGGGGCAAAGCCTAATGCTATTAAGCTAAGATTCACGTTTTTTTCTTATTCGATTCATTTCTCCACCCTCGTTGCGC
>CANETI010000035.1 GCA_947440715.1 Planctomycetota bacterium
GAGTAGTGATAATGGCGGCTCTAAATTTTCAGATAACAGTCCATTATTTCATCAAAAAGGCAGTTTGTGGGAAGGTGGCATTCGCGTCCCTTGTCTAATGCGTTGGCCCGGTCGTTTGCCTGCGGGTGTCGTGAGTAAACAGGTCGGTATCACCATGGATTTAAGCGCGACTTTTACTGCGATTGCTGGTGTTGTGCCGGCAAAAGATCAACCTTTTGATGGAATTAATTTATTGCCCTTAGTCGAATCATCAGCCGCGCCACGTGAACGGACGCTCTGTTGGCGTATTGATAATAACGGTACCGCTCGTCACCAAAAAGTCGTTCGCCAAGGGAATTGGAAATTTATGCTGGATGGGAAAACGGAATTACTCTTTGATTTAGCCGCTGACGTTGGTGAACGGCGTAATCTCTCCGTTAGTCATCCCGATATAGTAGCCAAATTAAAAGCTGAATTAACGGCGTGGGAAGCCGATGTTGCACGTGATAAACCAGAAATTTTGGTCAAATAGATAATACGCGATAACTACCGGTAAATTAAACTGATTAAGCCGAGGCTAAATCGGTATTCATCGCATCTAACGCCGCGCGCGCTGCTCCGGACCAGTCACGGTCTGTATTTTTCTGCCAGGCGGCAATAATTCCACGACTGGAATTCACTATCACGCCACGGCCATCAGAGCGAATGCCAGCGAGCGCATCTGCGGCGGAACCACCTTGGGCGCCGTAGCCTGGGACGAGGAAAATTGTATTTGGCATCAGTGTGCGTAAACGTTTGGCTTGCGCTGGGTAGGTGGCACCGACCACGGCACCGACATCAGTGAGTCCACTTTTACCGGTGCGTTGTTGACCCCAGTGGTGGACTAATTGCGCCATCAATTCCATCGCTTGGTTGGCATCTTCGGTGGCGGATTTCCCACGTACATTCTTTGCTAAGGCGATGTCTTGCAGGTCGCCGCTGGATGGATTGCTGGTTTTTACCAGAACAAACACGCCGCCGTGGCCTGGGGTTTTATTTAGAAAGGGCAAGACGCCGTCACTGCCCAGGTACCCATTGATGGTCAGCCATTCGCAGTTTAGTCCAGGGAGCGTGGTGCCTTTTAGGCCTGGTGCCTGTCCTAAAAAAGCCTGCTGATAATGTTCGGCGGTGGAACCAATGTCGCCGCGTTTCGCGTCCATGATAACGGGAACGCCAAGTTTACGCGCGTAGCGTGCGGTGTCTTCTAAGGCTTTGACGCCAGCGTGACCATAAGCTTCGTAACACGCGGATTGCGGTTTGACCGCAGCGCAATGTCCGGCGATGGCATCAAGTAGGCCGATATTAAATTTGAGGAACGCATCAGCGACGGCGATAGCGGTGTCGCCGTGTGCGGCGATGGCTGCATCAATGAGCGATTTCGGCAGCAATGCCGGGCGTGGGTCGAGTCCAACGCAGGCAATTGATTTGGTGCGTTCAATGGTGGCGTTCAGTTGGTCGGCTACGTGGTCAGCGGTCATGGGTGGGTATCGTGGGGGAAGTGGGAGAAGTGCTAGTCTGGAATCTGGGAGACATTTAGAAGTCCGGAAGTCCGGAAGTCCTGCCTGATCATTGATCTCTGTCATATACGAGCGTGCATTCAATAGCTGCAGAAAGGCTGGGGCCAATATATTCAGTCGTATTATTATATTAAAACCTGGCACCAGCCTTTCTGCAGCTGCACCTCAATCGTCCATAGTCCAGTAAATGTTGACCACGCAAGACTTCCGGACTTCCGGACTTCCGGAGGTTTAATGAATAACGGAAAGCGCCTGCCACACCCTATCAAACGATAATGAAGACGGTGCCAGTTTCGTGTCGCTGACGCAGGTAAGCAAACAAACGTAGCCATACTGGCGCGATGCCGGTTCAGTAATCCAACGGCATGGGCTTTTTTCCTGTTGTTGTAGGCGCTCCGCTACAGCAGTGAGATCTGGCCAAACCATGGTCGGTCGTTTGACGGTGCGAGCCCAGGAGTGGCGTGGCGCGTCGAACTGAAAAATAATTCCTTTGCTCGTATGCATGGCCAATAATTGATACTGTTGCGCTGTTGCAATACGCGACAGCGCCCATTCGGGGAGATCATCGGCGCGATTGACAACGCGAAAACTATCGGTGTGACCGTGGACGGCATGCCATTCCACACCGAAGAGATCCGTTGATTGGTGAAGTGTAAAACCCGTTTTAGTTATCAGCGCTTGTTGTACGGCAATTACCCGTGCAATTTGAGCGTCACGTTCCACGTCAGGTTTATTGGCATAGGCAATAATGGAGGGCATCGTGGCGGTTACGAGATCATATAGTCGTTGTTCCCAACCGTCCCCGCTTAGTGCGGCATCTCGCATGAGCTGATGGAGCAGTAACATCAGGCGAAATCCCGCCTCGGTGGTCCATTCAGAGAAATCACCGGATTCAGCCGCCGCGATTAATAATTCGCGATGTGGGAGAAGTTCTTGCGGGCGGCAAGCAACAGCTACCGCCAGTAAGCCATCGGCATCGACATGATCGTTGACGGCAAAATCAAAACCACTCAGCCAGCGAGCGGGATCGCGGGCGGCATTGAGGAGTATTTCGGTACTCGTGTCCGCGACCAGTTCGTCTGGTGTAACCGGAGCATCTTTCCAGTGGCTGTAGGTCACTGCCCCAGCAACGCCGCAATCTATAATTAAACTGTTGGCAGGAATAATATCCTGAGCTTGCACGAACCGTGGACGCATTAGCGACCTCGTATTGCCCGCGCTTCTTTTGCGATGTCGTCATTACCACGCGCGAGATAGTCTAAACCGCGATTGGCTTCAGTCGTTCGTCCGAGTGCCAGATAGGATTTTACGATTAATAATAAAGCCGGGCGGCCTTCAGGGGCATCAGCATTGATGGCAGACACCGCGTTAACGACCTCTTCAGGACGTTCGGTTTTCAGCAAGGCACGCGCGTGGTCGAGACGAATTTCATCAGTTACGATTTCGACCGGGGCGCCCATGATTGCAGTAATGGCATCGCGTGGTCGATCTTTGATAATTAAGAGGTGAACTTGTTCGTGTAAGGCAGTTTTACCAATACTGGTAAAACGCAGGCTTTCGTAGAGATCACAAGCGCCATTGATATTGTCCGTGGCCATTAAAAGTCGAGCATCGGTGAGTATTTGTAAGGGATCAGTATGTTGGACAGGCACACCGCTTGCCGGTGCTCGACGACCATCAAGGTTTTCGTTTACGACAACTGGTGGAGGCGCAGTTGGTTGCGTATAACGATTGGCCGTGCGTGGGTTTCCCGGTGGCAAGGTGCGTGTTTCGGCTAATTTATCGTAATATTCACGATCAACGGCATCGGAAGCGATGATGACATCTTTTGCTGCCAGTGTTGGTGTCGTCGTAGTTGTTGCAGTTGGCGCTTCATAGGCTTTGCCATGCACGACAATATCCGGTTGTGTTACTGGAATTATTTTTTCTGGTGGTGGAGTGACGACGGTTGGCGTTGCCACCGCTGGAGTTGGCGTTGGTTCATTGACCGCTGCCCCAGGTGGAGGCGCAACGGCGGCGGTTGGATTAACTTTTGATGGAGGCGCAATGGTTTTGGTTGGCAACGGTTTAATCGGGCCGGCACCAACTTCGGCTAACGTGGGTAAAGTGGCGACTGCTTGAGCCAAGGTTAATTCAGGAACGACCGGCTCAGTTTTCATCGGTTCGATATTAAAACTGCGACTGGGTGAAATGGTGACGTTGCGGGCCATATCAGTGATAACTAAGCGCAATTGCACATCGCGAGATTCTGGTGTGACGGGAATAACTAATTCAGCCGCACCGTCTTTGCCGCCGCGATGCATGGTCGTAAAACGAGCGCCGAGGTCGGTGCTTGCCTCAATGGCGATGGGTTCTTTGTCTAAATGTAGATCTGTAATTGACCAAGTAACGCGCACGACGGCCTTTTGTGCCGAACGTCCAATAAGCGTGGCATCAAACGAAACAATGGTTGGTGCAACCGTGTCGACAATTAAAAGATAGGGGGGAATTTGACCGGGCTTAGGATCGGGTTCGGCGACACCGTTGCGGTAGGTGGTGCAGGGCATCACGCCGTAGGTGCCATCGGCATCAACTCGGAAAGGAAATTTTGGTAATTCAACCGCGTCGGCAGCGACCTGCATCTCATGCAGCATGAGCCAATTTTTACCTTCATCGTTGGTGATGAATAAACGGGATTTTAAAACCGTTCCTGGTTTATCCACATTACTCAACGGTAATGGCTGTTGCAGTTTGTTGGTGTAGAGCACCTGCGGAGAATCGGCCGTGTGGCCGTATGGGGCCACACTCATAAGCGTGGCGACTAATAAATAGGTAGGGATACGACCAGGCATCATGAACTCCTCAATCACGGGCGGGCGAACTATAGGCCTCAGACTCATTTCGGAAGTGGATCATACCGCAGCCGCCGTTTAGTCACAAAAACGAGCATTTTTCCTTATGGAAGTCGGGTTCCCAACGCACCTTCCAACCGGTCTGGTGGGTGATGCAGCGAGGAAACGATTACCACAGGAAGTCTAAACCAAACAGGCCTTTGACGTCTTCTTTGCCATCCAGTTGATAGGCGATGCCGATTCCAGGATTCAGCATTAATTCCCACACCATCCAATTCATGTGGATATTCGCACCAACGGAGCGATACCAATCGCCATTCCCGTTGAGGCTATCGGTTGAGGCTTTCGCGCCGTCGAAAAACAATTCGAGGATGGTTTGACGATCAACAAACGGGGTAGTGCTGTGACCCCAGAATGGTCGCCAAATGGGTGTCCGATAGGCGACGCTGCCACCAACTAAATAAGGGCCTAAAGCCGTGGTGGTGGTGTATCCGCGTGGTAATTGATTGAGATTAAAAGTGCCGCCGACGGAAAATTGATTTTGTAAATAATTATCGCCGTCACTCCATCCTACAGCGCCACCAAATACTAGTTGCTGGCCATAACGTGGCCAAAAGCTGAGGACGTAACTGCCTCTGCCAATGACTCGATCCAGATCAAGCTCGCCACCAAATCCACTGTGGCGATAATTCACGGCAAAACTGGTGCCGTCTTCCAAGGTGTAACTGGTGGGGAACATCGTGCTGTCACTATAAGCCAGCGTTGCTTCTGCGTAGTGTTCGACATCCGTGAAAATTGGAGCCGAACTAGCCGGATTCAGCCCATCATATTTTTTGGTCGCACTATGAATGGGTCGATATTCGGCAATGCCACCTGCTACGTATAATTGAAAACGCCGACGAAAACCAGTCAGCCCATGACCAAGGCGTGCTTCGGCACTGCGGACATTTTCGGCATAGTCATATAATTGCCCGCTGGCTGAAATTTGGTCGTCATACGAACGTTCCGATTGCCAGGCGACCGCACCGACATCAATTGACCAACCACCATAGGCATAACTTGCTAAACCAACGGGTGAGCCTTCGCTTAAACCAATGCCAGCAGAGCCAATCATTTGGTGTGAGAAAATAGGATCGGCCATTAATCCGACGATGCCAAATCCGCCTTCAGGAACCGCCATCGTGGTGGGTGTCCAAAACAACGGACGAATTTCGGTCAGGCCACGGTACGGTTTAATGTCAATTGCCGCAGCATCACCTGGATCATTCGGTAACGCTAATTTTTGTCGTGCCGCCCCAACGGCGTTTTTATCTGGTTCTATTTTTTGTTTGGAGAGTTGCGCGCGTTTACCGACCGCCTGCGCGGCAACGGGCGCTGGCCACGCCAAGGTTAATTGCGGAGTTGCATCTGGCCACGTCGCTGGGTCATTGGCGATACGGGCGAGAAATGGTCCGCCTCGATCATGATCAATAATGGCTAGTTCTTTTCCATCTGGTGACGGTACGCAGGCTAAAACGCCACCAACGGTATTGGTAACTGAAACTAATTGCCCAGGCTTACTAGGATCAAGTCGATAGGCGTTCGCGACACCGCTGTGGTCAGCGCAAAAATACAGTTGTGCGCCATCTGCCGTCCAGGCGGGATGCAAAATGCGACCAGGGATTTGCGCTAATACCGTGGGTTCGCTCAACGTGAATTGACCAGGTGTTTTTTGTTCGATATCGGCGAGTAATAAACGCGAACCATTGCGATCCGTTTCGATCCACGTCAGCGCGGAGGTTCCTGGGCGAAAGGTTGGGCTCCAGGGGATGCCGGTGGTTTTCAGACGCTGGATGGCGCCATCTTCATGCGTGTCCCACATCAAACCCTTATCGTGTTTAACCTCAGAAATCACCAATGATTGCGTACCATTCCCATTGAGTTGAATTGCAGCGACCTGAAAGGTATTTGACCAAGCGACGGTCCCAATGGTGGCACTGACTCGTTTAATATCGGGTTGCAGTAGTCGCTGAGAGGCCAGCTTCATCTGCCGCCCTTCGCTCATTATGATATTCACCAACGAACGATTCCACGGATCCGTTTTAATATCGGCTTCGCTATAAATCAGCGTGCCATCAGGCAGGCTACGGGCTTGAGACATGCTATACGCCGATCGCCACGCCGATGATTTATCTCCGTTCGCAGCTACGCGAACAAAAATGGGATCGGCGTAGGGATCATTATAGGCGGCAAATAATTGCCCATTCGGCAACCACGCCGGAGCCGCAACGGTGCCATTTTCAGGGGTCAGTCGTTTTGCTGTGGTTATTGGTTTACTGGACAACACCTGCATCGCCTGATGTTGTTCCGTGGCCAAGGCCTGTCGTGCTTCTGCGATTAACGTCAAATGATCTTTGCCAAGTAATAATTCTGGTCCGCCATTAAAAGCAAAAGCCCAGCGGTGTTGTTGGCGTTCAATTAATTGCCACATGTTGGCGCGATCACCGTAGGCGGCATCCAAATAACGCGTGTAAGCAACGCCGTATAAATAACTGCGTGAACCGAATGGCCATTCATGATAGCTCAATCGCCAATCGCCTGCTTCAGGTATCTTTCCTGCAGTGGCGTCTAATCGCCAGACCATGTGGGTTAAACTATCACGCCCACGTCCGGACCATACCGGACTGGTGGCGTATTCGGTTTCCGCCCACTGCGCGCTGCCTTCGTGCCAGAAAGACGGCATGGTTTGGTGCGCTGGTGTGGACAGGTAAGCAATCGCCAAGCTCAGCGGATCATTGGGCAGGATACGACCAAAAATATTGCTCAAAGTTCTACGAAAGCCATTCGGATCAACATCGTTACTGATGTGATGCGCAATTTCGTGGACCAGCGTGCGTTCAAATTCTTGGTAACCAGTATAAATAGACGACTGCTGTAAGGCAGGTGCTAATTGCACATTGATAATCGGAAATGGGGTGACGGTCGAAAATCCATTGTGGGTGTCTAAATCATCCGTCACCAACAACACTAACCGGCGCGGTTGATATCCGGCGTCTTTTGCCATCGCCGCATAAACGACTTCAGCGCGTGCGATAATCGGCTTGAGCGCTTCGGCAGCAACCGTTGGCACCAAGGCATGTAAATGCGCGGTATCAATGACGGACAGGCGCTCATTGGGTTTGGTGAAAGCATCACTTGCGGTAATGAGGTTTGGCGCCGTGAGTGAAGCCAAGGCCAGCGTGGAGAGGGTAAAAACGAGTGACCGTGGAGGGGGGCAATGCATGGGCAGATGCTACGCGCTGACTTTGGGCTCGCCAGCAGGCTCGAATTAGGTAGCCCCACGCTACGTGTTGCTGTGTGGGTCAGTACGGATCAGTAATGTGCCGCAATAATTTGATTTATTCTGCCGGCATCTTCCTTTGTGCCTTTTCTGCTGTTGATGGAGGTGCCGGTGGTAAACAAGTGGGCTTGGATTGGAGGCGAATTTCAACGCGAAAAAAGGTCGTAATTTTCCTTTATGGTCCAGAGTTCGCGGCACTGCGCCACCTACCCACCAGGGCAGGCTAAAAAATAGAAAAATGGAATTCGCAGGGTCACCTAGTGGATATCTTGTTCGGCAATTTTTTGTGAAGCATAGAGACATTTTCAGAATAAGTTGCCATTTTCATTGGTTAGGACTATGGTAGACCGTCTATGAACTCAAATTCTAACAATTCAGTTATTCCGGTACGTGAGCTTGGGCGCTCAGGCTTACGTGTCTCGTCGATTGGTTTTGGCGCTGCCACGTTGGGCGGTGCCTATGGTGCGGTCGATAAGGCCACGGCACGCGATGCGATTGCGGCTGGATTAGCGGCGGGCATGAACTTTTTTGATACGTCGCCTTTTTACGGGAAGACGCTTTCGGAAAACACGTTAGGCGAGTGTCTGTCTGGGGTGGCTCGTGATCGGTATGTGATGGCGACCAAAGTGGGGCGCTATGATATTTGTGATTTTGATTTTACCGCTGAGCGTATTCGCCGCAGCGTCGACGAGAGCCTGCAACGTCTGCGTTGCGGACACATCGATTTATTACAATTACACGACATCGAATTTTGGTCTTTAGAGCGCATCATTGAAGAAGCCGTTCCGGAGTTACAGCGACTTAAACAAGCGGGTAAAGTGCGAGCCGTAGGCATTACCGGTTATCCGTTGGCCATATTCCGTCGCGTGTTGGCGGTAACTGAGGTCGATGCCATTCTGTCTTATTGTCATTATACGTTAGCGGATTCGACTTTGGCCGATGAGGTACCGTGGCTTACTGAACGCGGCATTGGCGTCATTAATGGTTCGCCATTGTCGATGGGACTGCTGTCCTCCAATGGGCCACCGGCGTGGCATCCCGCGTCACCAGCGCTGCGCGCTGCCTGCGTCGCGGCATCAGCGTTGTGTCAGCGCGCTGGTGTAGAACTCGGGGAACTTGCGTTCCAATATGCATTATTGGCACCTGGTATCGCTTCGACTTTGGTTGGAATTCGCTCGTCGGCGGATGTCGAACGTAATATGGCGGTGTGGCAAAAGCCGCTGGATTTAGCGTTGTTAGCCCAGGTGCAGGCGGTGCTCGCTCCTCATCACAACCAACCTTGGAAAAGTGGTTTGCCTGAAAATAATGGGCCATAATATGGGCCGTGCACAGAGGGACTCCACTGATGGTCTGCAGATCATCGCTGGCTTTTCACGGATAAACGTGGATGACACGGCGCCCCGCGAGTAGCTCATGACCGTAGAAGATAAGCCAGTTTTAACCTTTCAAGATTTTGGACTCCGTCCAGATATCATTAGCGGCATCAATGCAGCGGGTTATAAAGTACCCAGCCCCATTCAGTTGCAGGCCATCCCGATGATCTTGGATGGCGCCGACCTGATCGCGATGGCGCAAACCGGTACCGGCAAAACGGCCGCGTTCGGTTTGCCAGCGATGCACAACATTGATGTGCGTAAAAAGGGCGTGCAAATGTTGGTTATTACCCCGACGCGTGAATTGGCAGCGCAGGTCAGTGACGAATTATATAAACTTGGTAACCGTGCAGGCGCGAAAACCGTGGCTGTTTATGGCGGACAATCCAGCCGTCGCCAATTAGATATGATTGACCGCGGCGCGAATATTGTTGTCGCCACGCCTGGGCGTTTATTAGATCATCTCTCTTCCGGTAATTTGCGTAATTTCGCTCCGCAAATGGTGGTATTGGACGAAGCCGACGAAATGTTGGACATGGGCTTTTTGGAAGACATCGAAGCCATTTTTAAGCATTTACCAGCCGATCGCCAAACGCTGATGTTTTCGGCCACCATGCCGCCCCAGATTCGCGGCTTGGCCCAGCGCATCTTGCGCGATCCCAAGACCATTAACTTAACCGCGACTACTGAATTTAAGACCGACATTGAGCAGTTTTTCTATGTTATCGAAGAACGCGAACGTACCGATGCGATCGTGCGTTTGATCGAAGCCGAAGAGCCAAGCAAATCTATCGTGTTTTGCCGCACGAAGCGCGAAACCGACGAATTATGTACGATGTTGGTATCACGCGGTTCTCCCGCTGGCACGTTGCATGGTGATATGGAACAGGGCCAACGCCAAACGGCAATTGCGGCGTTTAAAAAAGGCCGCATCGAAATTCTCGTTGCCACGGACGTTGCTGCTCGTGGTTTAGATGTATCCGACGTTAGCCACGTGTTTAATTTTCACATGCCATTCGACCAGGACAGCTACGTCCATCGTATTGGGCGTACCGGTCGCGCAGGCCGCAAAGGTAAAGCGATTACGTTGGTCACGCCGTTTGAATTCCGCAAACTGAAGCGCATCCAACACGCCATTAAAGCATCGTTCGTGCACGGTGAAATTCCTTCCCTCGCGGATGTTCATAAACGCAAAGATGAAAAATTAATTAAATTAATTTGTGAGCAGCCGATCGCCGATGGCGTCGTCGACTTGTACGCACAATTATGTGAAGACATGGATGCGGGCGAAGCCGCCTGTAAAGTATTATCAATGTTATTATCTAAGCGCGCCATCAGCGGTCCTGATCGCATTGGTTTATCAGGCCAACGCCTGGAATCAGTGGTCGGCGGTGGCGGCGGCGGTGGTGGTGGATACGGACGCGGCGGCGGTGGCGGCGGCGGGTATCGTGGCGGTGGCGGTGGTGGATACGGACGTGGCGGCAATGGTGGCGGCGGCGGCGGATATCGCGGCGGACCACGTAATGACGGTTATCGCCCAGCCCAGCAGGACGAACGTCCTCCACAACGTGATGAAAAGCCACCACAACGTGGCGGCGACGCAGGTTCAAAGCCCAAGCTGGGGGGTAAAATCGGCAAACCAAAAGCTGATAAAGCGGAAAAAGGCAATGCTGGTGGCGATGTTGGCGGTAAAGGCAAAGCCTTTCGCCCTCGTCGCGATGCGTAAGCGATAATGACGGTTAGAAATCAAAAAAACCTCAGCACGAATGGTGCTGAGGTTTTTTTATGCGCGATCATAACAGCTAATGGTTGATACCCGATATCCGATGCCCCATTAATTATTGAAGATGTCCGCATTCGGCATTTGATCAGTGAACAGCGGGGCTTCGGTAATAATCCAGTTCGGCTTTTTGATGCTGGCACGTTCGTTCTCTAATGGTCCGACTAAAGCGTCGCCGCCGAAATTGGGATCGCGGGCCAATGAAACGCTGATGCGATATGTTTCACGCGCGGCTAACACCCAATCGGTTTCGCGACGTTGCAGCATGGTTATTTGATTTCGATCCAACCAGCCAAATGGCATGGCGCGTACTTTACCTTCTTTGACTGCGGTATCGACCGCACGTAAAACAGAGTCAATGGTCGCGCGATCTTCGGTCGCCCATGACAATGGATATTGCACCGAGTTAGCGGAACCTTGCTGTGCGACGAGTTTTGCTTTCACGTTTGGCGCTAAAGCATCAATGACATCTGCGGGAAACATGGCGGTGGTGAAGCTCTTAGTGTGCATATTCGCCATCACATAACCTGCACTAACCGACATCCCTGGGGATAATTGTGAATATGGTACAAATGATTTCAAACGCTCCCAGCCCGGAGCATTTGCTTGTGGATCTAGTGGTTTACGACTGCAGATAACAATATTATTGCGACTGCGTTCTCGATCAAAATTTCCAGAGCCCTCGCCGGTGAGCACAACGGGGAAATTCC
>CANETI010000036.1 GCA_947440715.1 Planctomycetota bacterium
TCCAAGGTCGGTTTAGGATCTGACTGACGGGCGATCATGCGCGTTACGAAGGATATTGGTTGGGTCCAATTTCCAGATGTTGGTAATTCAAGCGTGAGTTGTTTTTTTAATGTCTGTTGCAGTAGTATTCGTCGTCCGGCTTCGTCATCAGCCGCTGTAGCAGAAGCAGAGACGGTCGACAGAGCACCAAGCACCGCGATCGCCCAACCAACCATGGTGCAATGATTCATACAAAACTGATTCCTGGTGCGCCGGATACGACTTCGCCGATCACCGTCGCTGGAGTATCGCCGCCATTCCGTAATGCCGTCACCAATGCTGAGGCGTGGGTCGGTGCAACGGCAATTAATAAACCACCGCTGGATTGCGGATCAAAGACGGCGTGATTGCGCACGCGTTCAACTGAGTCGGCGATGGTGGCGCGATCGCCTGCATAAAGACGGTTCGATTTATCGCCGCGCGTCAGGCAACCGGCGGCGATGGCTTGCTCAACACCAGGCAGCAACGGTAATTTGTTGGTTTCAATACGCAGACGAACACCGCTGGCAGTGGCTAATTCGCTCCCATGTCCGGCGAGTGAAAATCCGGTAATGTCCGTTGCCGCGTGGACGGGGAAGCGTTGCATGGTATCGCCCGCATGCCGATTCAGCCGCAGTAACGTAGCGAGCAGCGCTTGATAATCAGCCGGAGCGATCACGCCTTTTTTGGTCGCCGTCGCCATAATCCCAGTGCCGAGCGCCTTAGTCAGCACGAGCACATCACCGATAGCGGCGCCAGCGTTGGCAAAATAACGTTCCCCAGGACGAATACGGCCAGTAACTGCCAGTCCGTAAGTCATCTCTGGTGATTTTACCGAATGACCGCCAACAATTGGACAGCGTGCTTCCGCACAAACCTTGGCCCCACCAGCAAGCACGCTACGCAGAATTTCTGGCCCCAGGGCTTCCGGATAATGAACAATATTGAGAGCAAATAATGGTTCGCCACCCATGGCATAAACATCGGATAAGGCATTAGTCGCTGCGACCGCGCCGTAGATTTCTGGATCGTCAACGATCGGCGTGAAAAAATCTACGGTGGACACCAACAATTGTCCGCCGAGATCATAAATCGCCGCATCATCGCACTGACCAAATCCAACTAACACGCGCGGATCGCTTGGCCAGGTGATGCCAGTGAGCGCTGCCGACAACATATTCGGATCCAGCTTCGCCGCGCATCCCGCGCAACTCACGGTTTGGGTCAGGCGTACGCTCGCGTTTTCAACCATCGAATACCTCGGGAATAGAATAAAAAAGAAAACAAGAAACAGATCATTAATAAATAAATGGCGGGAAGGTGTAGGAGTCGAACCTACCTGAGATGTTGCCACCTCACCAAGGCTTTGAAGGCCCGAGGCCGCACCGGCGGCCACACGATCCCATATGAATGCAGACGCTACAGAGACGAACGAATATCCCAATCATTTCGTAATTTTTTGCCCACCACGTGCGTGAACATCCTAAGTTCACCTCCCAATGACGTCGCGCGGAGAAACGCCGAACACTAGCCGCTCTGTTATTCAAGACTTTCTCCTAAGCTCGGAATCGGCAATGTCCGCTGGTTGCCTAACAGGCGTAGGTCGCCAACTCGTTTCGTCACGTGATTGGCGTCGAGCCAATCGCACAGCGGGAAACTGAATTTACGCGTTAATTGATGACGTTCCTTCAGCCAATGCAGTAAATCAATGGTGGCGGCGGTATTTTCATCGTGCTGGGCAACGATTTCGGCGATCAGTTTCGTACCGGTTTGGCGATGGAGGTGCTGACGATCGTTGAGTTGTAGCAACCAACCACGTTCACGCAGCGCTATCAGCGCACGTTCAGCGCGCTTGGCATCGGCCAACGTCGCACAGGCGGGAAAATCATACGGTGGCTGCAAGCCAGCGGCACGGTACAGAACCAGCAGGCGACGCGCATCCGCAAGCAAGGTCGCAGGAAATGGTGGGATCGCTTGTGGTGCCGTAATTAAATTGCCACGTCGTAGCAATTTTCCCTCATCGACCGCTGCGGCGATGAGGTCATCGCCCACCGTGCCCGGCATGGATGGCCATAAACTGATAGGCAACGCCGCCGCTTCCCACCAACAACGCTCTGGTTGGGCGCGTAGTTTATTGGTTAACGCTTCGATGATTTTTTCCCCGGCTTCGCACCAACCAATGTCAGTCCATAACCAACATTTCTGACCACTGGTCCGGCGCACCAATCGCGTTCCAGCAGCGAGGAATAATTCCGCTGCTGGCCCAGGGCCACCGGCCCAGGCGATGACGTCGGTTTCACTTGCTGGTAACGGACGTAGCGCGTCGAGATAAGCGAGAAGCCGATCGCCGCCAAGCGCGGCGGAGAAGTAATCGGTAGTCGCGGCAGCAAAACGTTTATGTCGCGGCGGAGCAGCATCGACCACCAGGCCACCGGCAATATTCGCGGACGGACTTGGTCGCCGCGCAACCAAACGATCACCGGCACGTAGGTATAAGGGTGTCTCTAATTTAACCTGCACATCGTGGACACCGGCGCTGACGAGGTCGGCGTGCAGGAGATTAACCTGGGCAGCAACCGTGGTGGTACCGTGGTGCAGCTCTAAACGTTGGCGGTGTTTGAGGCCAATCGGCAAAACCTCAAAACGCACATCAGCCAGCGTCGTTTCTCGCAGGGTTCCAGGCGTCGCTAACCACGCTCCACGGGTAATGACATCGCGTTCAATGCCTGCCACATTTACCGCCGTGCGTTGCCCGGCGCTGGCCTGATCGACGGCGACGCGATTCACTTGCAGTGAGCGCACGCGCGCCATTCCCCCAGGATATAATTCGAGCGTATCGCCAATGGAAATGGTGCCCGACAGCAACGTGCCGGTGACCACGGTGCCATGACCAGCAAGGGTAAATACTCGGTCGATGGGCAGACGCACGTGCTCGCCCTGGGTTTGGCGTTTGGTCGCACGTGCCTGAGTAAACAGCCATTTTTTTAATTCAGCCATGCCCACGCCAGAACGCACGCTGACCGCTAATGGTGGAAATGCTGCTAACGGCGAACCGGCGACCAGTTCGCTGGCCGCAAGCGACGTCGCCTCAAGCGTAGCGGCATCCACCGCGTCGGCTTTGCTGATGACCACACGTCCCCAGCGAACGCCGAGTAATTTTAAAATATCAAGATGCTCGCGACTTTGTTCGCGTGGCCCTTCGTCAGCAGCAATCACCAAGAGACAGCCATCAATGCTGCCAGCGCCCGCGACCATTTGCGCAATAAAACGTTCGTGTCCTGGACAATCGATAAATGCTAGATCGCAGCGCTCGTCTCCGTCGTTGTTTTCGCCGGCCAAAAAAGCAAAACCCAACTCGATGGTCATGCCGCGCAATTTTTCTTCTGGCAGACGATCAGGATCCGTGCCGGTCAGTGCGCGGACCAAACTACTTTTACCGTGATCGACATGACCAGCCGTGCCGATCACGACTTGCGGTGGCGCACGACGAATAACCGGCATGTGCGCAGGACGAACGTCAGCCATGAGTGGTGCGCTCAGTAGTCGCGCGATTAATCGCTGCGGCGAGCGCGACGATTCCGTCGTCCGCCACGGTGCGCAGATCGATAAGCACCGCATCGCGTGCAATGCGAGCGATGACATGAGCCGGATCAAGTCGCAGTGCGCGTGCGACGCGATCTGGAGCATGACCACTTAATTTTAATACCCAGGTCGCTGGGCCCTGCGTCGGTGCGGCACCAGAACCCACGGCACTTTTCCCAGGTTCAAGCGTGGCATGGCCATTGGCGGAAAGCAGCGCGAATAATTTTTCCGCGCGGGCTTTCACCGCTGTTATGGGCTCAGTCAACAGCGCCAGCGTTGGAATGGTGACCAAGGGATCACCGAGTAAATAATCCTGCAACGTTCCCGCGAGTGCGGCGAGCACCAGTTTGTCTGCGCGCAATGCACGGGCGAGTGGATGGCGTTTGCAGGCATTAATTAATTCCTGTGAACCCAAAATAATTCCGGCTTGTGGACCACCGAGTAATTTATCGCCAGAACAACAAACTAAACCCGCACCAGCGGCGAGTTCATCACCGAGTCGCGGTGCCTGAATGCCGTAGGCGGCAAGGTCGACGAGACAGCCCGAGCCCTGATCCACGCCCACGGGTATTCCGCGTTCTGCTCCGAGCGCGACCAATTCACTGGTCGTTACTTCGGCAACGAAACCTTCTTGAATGAAGTTGGATTTATGGACTTTCAATAATAAGGCGGTGTTGGGCGTAATGGCGCGACGATAATCATCAAGGCGGGTTTTATTCGTCGAACCCACTTCTACTAGGCGACAACCGGCTGACGCCATGATTTCTGGCACGCGGAAACTTCCGCCGATTTCTACTAATTCACCACGACTGACAATGACTTCACGACCTTGCGCGAGAGCTTGTAGCATTAATACCGTGGCACCCGCACAATTATTGACGACCAGCGCTGCCGCGCAGCCAGTTAATTGGCGCAACAATGGCTCGACGTGATCTTGTCGGTCGCCGCGCGCGCCATCAGCAAAATTAAATTCGAGTTGACAGTAACCATTCAGCGTCGCGCTAACGGCAGCGCGTGCGCGCGCACTGAGCGGTGCGCGACCAAGACCCGTATGCAAAATAGTGCCAGTCGCATTGATCGTCTGCGGCAATGGTAATTTCGCTAAGTTCGTGGCTGCTAAGCGAGCGTGATTGATGGCGGCTTCCAGCACCGTGGCTTTATCGTTAAATTCCATTGAACCAGCGATCATGGTCGCGCGTAATCCATCAATCGCTTGGCGCGCGAGTTGGCTAGCGAGTGTGGTTGGCAAACCAGTTGTGCGCAACGATGCGGCGACAACTTCGACAGCAGGTAACAGGCGCAAGGCGGCATTCATGTTGGCCAACGTGCGCTTGGGAATAACGCATGCAATCGTTGGTCGGCTATGTGACACTATGGCGTGAAATCTTCCTAGTATCCGAAGAATTCGATTTTGCGCCATAGTGTCACGGGGTGTGGGGCGATAGCCCCGCAGCAACAGCGAACAGCCCAGCCGAGTCGATCATGAACCTTTGGTTCCGTCTCGGCTGGGCTGGGCCGTTTCACTGCATGATCTATTGAGAAAATGGCGATGATAAATCGGTCGGTAAGCCAACCCAAAAAACAAACCCGTAGCAGTGGTGTCCACTACTACGGGTTTTCCTAACAAACTAGGTGATCAACTTATTTGGCTTCGGCGGCCAATTTACCGTACTTCGTTTCTGGGAATTTCTTCGCCAACGTAGCTAGATTAGCCTTGGCTCCCTCAGTCGCTCCAGCCTTTGGTGAACTGAGTAGATCTTGGCATTGGCGATAAATCGAACGCGCCTGAATTTCGTCTTTTAATTCTTTGGCCTTGGTCAGTTCTTTGTAGCGCAAGGAGGCTTTTTTCAGCTCAATACCCTGACTTTCCGTCAGCAGGGTCTCTAGACCTTCATAGGTCTGCATGGTCACTGGTGCGTCAACTAATTCCGCTTCGCGGCTTTCAAACGTTGGCTTAACCACCGCAAGAATCTTGGCCGCATCACTACCGAGTGTGGATTTTTGTTTGGTCACTGCCATCAGTGTTTTGATGCAATCTGGTTTTTGGCGTTCAACCATCCACCATAGTTCTTGTGCCTTGGGATCAGTGAGCCCTTCTATTGGGAATCGATGGCTGCCGCTGTTGGGGGCGCTCATCGCTGCTTTGACGTCGGATACATTGCTGAAACTTCCGGACTTACCGCCCGGAGAAATTTTGTACCGCTGCATAATATTTTTGGTGCTGATATTTTTGGCATTAGCAGGGTCACTCGCCCACAGGGCGTTCTCCATGTCATAATCTTTACTAAAAGCCGATATATCTGTCGGAGATACATCAGGAGTGACCAGCACTAACGTCGCTGGGACTTTTTCTTTTTCGATATAATCATGAATCGCCTTTGCTTCCTTCCCGAGGAAAGCTAAAGACGTCGGTCAATGGCCGCAGTAATAAACGAGAAAGAGACTTTGTTTTGAGTAATCATCGCCGCTATGGCTTTTACCATCGGCAAATTTTAACCCGGCCAGGGGGTCAGCAGCGGTCAGTGCATTGCTCGCCATGAACATGGCAGCAAGGGCAATTCCGAGGAAGGTGACGGATCGCATGGAAGGTCCTTTTTTAGTGAAGAGATCAAGAGTAGAGGCAAAGATGAGAGGTGTTTACCGTAAAGTGATGGCGAAATTTGTCTATTGATGTCTGCAAATATGTATCTCCCAGGACTGCGCACGACGCATTGCCCACAAAAAATACGGCAGAATGTCTCGCCTTGTTGCAGTCCAGTTGGGATTCTAGGAATGCAGGGCAGATCTATTCGCGGACCAATTCGCGCTCCAAATTAGGTGGGTAATGAGTCGGGCCGCGCTGAGGTGAAACGATCTTTTAGGGACGTCAGTGGCATGGGCGGCTCGCCCATGATCAAGCCTCAACACGAACAAACCGCCCATGCCACGGTTGACCGAGCTAAAGGAAGCGGCGTTGAATGAAGGCGAATGTGCTCCGGATCAAAATAGGACGAACGGGGTTTGTATTTGGTTAACGAGGGACAACGCCTAACGCGAAGGTGCCCGCTTCCAAGGTGTCGCCGTCGGTGCCAGAGCGGCATTTGCACAGACGCAAGGCAAACAGATCATCGCCGTCAAGACGGGGGTTTGGAGTGACGAAGCCGGATCAAAAATTGTGTATCTATATTTGGACGCAGGATTTGATCGCCGAACCGTGCAACAAGCTGACGGGAGTTTGAAAGAAGCGCAGAGCGTGGGCGGATTTATCCAGCCTATTTATTATCTCACTGAGACTATTAATTTCCGCGCCGCTTTCGGCACTCAGGTCGCACTTTCCGATGATCGTCCCGCAGCAACCGGCAGTTTCACTGGTGGTGATTACGTCCGCCACACCAACGAACAATTCGAACTCAGTGCGTGGTGGACTCCTGGACCATTAACATTTGCAGTCGCTTGGAATCACACCGATACCGTCTGGCGTCGAGTTGATCCTGCCAGCTTAGCCACGACCGAACAAACAGGCACCAACGATAAATTCGAATTAATTACTTGGTACACGTTTTAATGGAGCGCGAGGTGCGAGGTTTACGGAATCACGTATTATACACCAGTCAACGCGGCAGGAAAAAGGCACGCAATCTTTGAGTTGATAATAAATAATCAGTAAGAAATGAATCATCGCCTTATGGTTCGCAGCACAGCCGGACAGCGACGGGTATTTATCCGTAACGCGAATCTAAGCATTCGGACGCTGGTCATGAACAAATAAATCATAATCAACTCCACCGTTAATCAGGTATCTCCGCGCTCATCTTGCATTAGGAGGCGGGTTGTTAGTTTTCCTGCCACTATGATCAAACACCGTGCCTGCCCTGTTGATGCTTGCGGACCTGTTAATCTCAAGCGCTTTATCCTCCACCTATTTGGCTCATTCGTGCTGGGAATGACCAGTCTATTCGCTGCCGATATGCCAATTGAAATTCGCGTCAGTGCCATTCCAGATGCCGATCCGACCAAGCTCTTGGCCGTGTTCGAACCGCTTGCTGCTCATCTGTCAGCGGCGACTGGAATTCCGGTGCGTTTTACCCCAGTGACGAAATATGAATTAGTCGTTGAGGGGCTCGCGGCTAAGCGCATCGATTTAGCTTGGCTGGGTGGATACACTTCAGTCCAAGCGATGATTCAATCCAAGGGTAATGTCCAACGGATCGCCATGCGCACGGAGGACGCCACCTTCGCCTCGGTCTTTATTGCCAGCACGGCAACCGGTGCGAAGTCGGTGCAAGATCTACGTAATCGTACTTTTGCTTTTGGTGCAAATTCTTCCACGTCAGGCCACCTGATGCCACGCTTTTTCCTTAATGAACAAGGATTTAAACCCGAGGAATTTTTTAGTCGAATCGCGTTTTCCGGTGCCCATGACAAAACGATAAAAATGGTCGAGTCCGGTGCCGTCGATGCTGGTGCCGTTAATCATCTCACGTGGAAACGCATGGTGTCAAAGGGTGAGGTCGACACGAATAAGGTTTCAGTCATTTGGACCACGCCGACCTACGTCGATTATTGCTGGGTTATGCGCAAGGATTTACCGGAAAGTTTGCGCCAAAAAATCACTGATGCGTTGATCGGACTTGATCCTGCCAATCCGGAGCACAAGGCCATGCTCGATGCCCACAGCGCGAGTCGATATATTCGTGCCGAAGATGACCAATGGAAAAATATCGAAGCGGCAGCTCGGTCTGCTGGAATGCTCGAAGAGTGATTCGATTAACGAACGTTTCCGCCGGGTATGCCGAAGGAAATATTCTCTCTCATATTGAGCTTCATGTAGCGCGTGGTGAACGTGTTTGTCTTCTTGGCCGTAGTGGTGCCGGAAAGACGACCTTGTTGCGTCTGATGAGCGCGGCGCTCGCGCCAAGGACAGGCATTCTTTTACTCGATAATCATGATCCACACGTGCTTGTGGGAGCGGCTTTGCGGCGCATGCGTTCGACTATCGCCATTATCCATCAATCTCATGATTTAGTCGATCGCGCTAGCGTCGCGCATAATGTACTCGCTGGCCGTTTGGGACGTTGGAGTGCATGGGAAACGTTGCGCACCTGGATCTGGCCTGCTGCCGATCGTTTGTCCGAAGTGCATGGGGTGCTGCAGCGAGTCGGGCTCGGTGATTACTTGTGGCACCGCTGTGATCGTTTGTCTGGCGGCCAACAACAACGCGTTGCCATCGCTAGAGCGTTATACCAGCAAGCACAGGTAATTTTGGCAGATGAGCCGGTGGCAAGTCTAGACCCTGCCAATGCCGCCGAGGTCATTGATTTATTAATTCGTACCACTCACGAAGACGGGCGCACACTGGTCGCCTCATTACATCAACCTGAATTAGCGCGCCGTTGGTTTACGCGCTTAATTGGCGTGCGCGACGGCGCCATCTCCTTCGATTTGCCCGCAGCAGAAGTGGACGATACACGAATCGCAGCGCTGTTCGCGCCATGAATCCCGCTTGGCAAATCGGAGAACGTTCGACGTTCCGTTGGATATTAGGCGCAGCCCTGCTGCTGGTTTGCGGGTGGAGTTTGTACCGTTGCGAATTATGGCAGGTCGGCAGCGGTACCGCTGATCTATCGTTATTGTCCGGCTTCTTAAGTCCCGTGACCGAGTGGACCTTTGTCGCCGATACGCTCATCGGTCTGGCGGACACGCTGGCCATTGCTGTCATGGGAACCTTAATGGCTGTCCTTTTTGGAATTCCCATGGGAATATTATCTTCCCGCGCCGTCATGGTGGCGCCTCGCTTTGCTCATCATTGGCGACGCGCCAGTCAGGGATGGATTGGACTTTCGTGGCTGGCACGCGGTATTGCTATCTTGTGGCGCAGTGTGCCTGAAGTGGTGTGGGCGGTGATCCTGGTGCGCATTATTGGACTTGGTCCAACGGCAGCCGTGATCGCCATCGGTATCGCGTATGCTGGCATGATTGCCAAAGTGTTCGCCGAGCAGCTGGAATCTTGCGACCCCAGTCCAGCGGCGGCACTCGAAGCAGTCGGAGCTGGCCGCCTCGCCCGTTTGGTTTGGTGCCAAGTCCCGCAAGTGATCCCAGGAATGGTTGATTACATCATGTACCGTTGCGAATGCGCCATCCGTGCGAGTGCCATCTTAGGCTATGTCGGCGGTGGTGGGCTCGGATTCCAAATCGAATATTCTTATGGCTATGGCTATTATGGTGAAGTCACCACTCAGGTAGTCATTCTGATCGCTTTCATCGCCAGCTTCGAATTGTTGGTCGACTATGCCCGGCGAAAATTCACATGATGCCGCCGCGCCCAATGCCGTGGCGGATTCTCGTCACGATCTTATTAATAACTGTCGTTATCTGTTGGTCTTGGTGGCAAATCGACTTGGCGCCAAGTGGTCTTTTAACCTTGGATACGTGGCGCGCTCTTGGAGATGTCGCAGAGCGTTTCCTGACTCCATCACTGAAACCGGAAGTATTGAAACTGGTTGGTGAAGCGACATTGACGACCTTTGCCCTGGCGACTTGTGGTTCATTGATCGCAGTCGTGATCGCACTCATTCTCACGCCCTTCGCCTGCGAATCATTGAGCGTGCGTAAATCACCGGTTGATCGCGCCACGCGACCTGCTGCCCGAGTGGGTTGGATGTTGTTGCACCACGGCGCTCGATTAATTGCTAATATCTTGCGCACGACTCCGTACTTGGTGTGGGCCCTGATTTTAATGTTGGTGTGCGGATTGGGACCAGCTCCAGCCGCGATCTCACTTGGCTTGCACACCGGAGGCGTGTTAACGCGCTTGTTCGCCGGTGTGTTTGATGCTGATAATCAAACCCCGGCACTGGCCCTGCATCAGACGGGAGCCGGACGTTGGGGTATCTTATTATTCGCGGTGCTGCCGCAGGTACGCGCGCAATTAGTTGCCCTATCGCTCTATCGCTGGGAAATTAATTTGCGTGAAGCCACCGTCCTGGGATTGCTGGCCGCAGGTGGATTAGGACATGAATTGGCGATGGCATTTGGTCAGTTTAAATATCAAACCATGGTTACGGTATTGGTGGCGATCATCGCCCTGGTGTGTCTAGGTGAATTTTTATCTGGTTGGTTGCGTCGTCGTTGGTGCTGACCTAATTAATATCCGGAAAGATGTCCGGATACCAATTGATAAAAATTGCATGGTGCGTGTCTTAAATTACTCCTTCCGCTCTCAATTCCCCTCGTTCAAAACAGGCTATCACATAAAGTTCGGGGTATGTAATGCCGACAACTCGGTTGCCTCAGCGTGATCGAAACCGAGTTGACTTAAACGAGTGCGGCGACCGGCGTCCATGTCGAGGCGGAGCGCTTGGACCAAGTCGTAGCCGCGCCCGATGGCGGTTGGAGTAAATTCACCGGCTGCCAGTACGACGAGCGCCTCGAGTACGACTTGGTTCAGCCCGGCGGTGTGTTGTAAGGTGTCGTTTCGGCGTCGGACTGCGGCGGCCAGACGTTGGCGTTGCCCTGGGTCGTTGGCCAGTAACTGACGTAAATGGCCGATGCCAAAAGCGACGTGGCGGCTTTCGTCTTGGATAACCAAGCGCATCATGGTTTGGGTTAATGGATCGGGTGCGTGGCGCTCAATAAAGGCGAGCAGGGTTAGAAAAGTTCCCTCGCCCATGACGGCTAACATGAATGATGCGAGTACGAAATCAGGTTCTTCCACCAACGTTTGTAACGAACGTTGGCCGAGGGCGGTGGAGCGACCGATGCCAGCGGTACATAATTCGGCGCGGCGGGTGAATACTTCACTATGGCGAGCTTCATCGGCGGCTTGGATAGCGAGCACTTGCATGATTTCGCGAAAATGCGGATGAATTTGTGCAAGGAACCGCGCGGTAATTAACAGCGCGGCGTTTTCATTTTCAA
>CANETI010000037.1 GCA_947440715.1 Planctomycetota bacterium
CCGTCGCTGGTGGGGTGGTGCCATCTGCAGGAGGTGCTGTTTTATCATCCGTTTTGGCCGTGCCATCTTTCCCATCTTTGGGTTTGTTTTTATCATCTTCAATTTGTTTTAATTTTTTATCTTGATCCGCAATTTTCTTTTGCGTCTCTTTATCTTTTTTGCGGGCCGAAAACCAATTATTCCATTCACTCGCATCATCTGAGGCGGGATATCCGGGATAACCACTTCCACGATTCAGTAGCGTGGGCTGCAAACCCGTACGTGCGCGTAATGCTAACACCGCTTCATCGTGCACCTGACGATCGCTGACGCCTTTGATCAATAATTCGAAAGCCACATCATCATCTTCTTTAGATAAACTTTGCGCTAAACGCAGTGCGTCCTTCTTGTCAGTGGATGAGCCTTCCGAGAAAGATTTGTTGAACTTGGCTTGGACCTCTTTCGCGTCACCAGCCCATGCCGTCGTTACGGTCAGGCATAAAAAAGCGGCACACATGAGTAACGGTCTTAGTAGTCGATTCATCACCAGTCGCATGGCTCAATCTCCCCGTAGTCAGTTTGGCTATACTAGCATGTCTGATGCCACCTGTGTGGCAACGTCTGCGCCAGCAGTGAGCCTGATCAGTGCTAAACCCAGTGCCACAGCGGTTCCTGGACCCTGAGAAGTCACCAAATTGCCATCAATAACCACCCTTTCATCGACCCAAGCGGCACAAAATGGTTCCACTTGGCCGCGTACTCCTGGGTAACTGGTTAAGCGACGGCCTGCACACAATTTTCCTGGAACCAGTGCGATTGGAGCCGCGCATATGACCGCCAATAGTCTACCCGAAGCGAGTTGCGCCGCCGCCAGCCGTTGAATACGCGCGTCATCGCGATGGGTCTTAGCCGCTCCTCCGCCGCCAGGTAAGTAAACCACATCGAACACCTGATCTAAGATTTGATCGAGTTTGGTATGCGCCGCCAACGGAATACCGCGACTGCCGATGACCACTAGTTCAGCCGAGGTCGCAGCGACCGTCACCTGCGCACCCGCACGCACCAGCATATCGGGAATGGTCACGGCTTCGATTTCTTCCGCGCCCGGTGGCAAAATAACTAAGACCGTTGTCATGGTGGATGCTCCTGCGGCCCTACGTTGCATGGCCGTTCTGTTGGGCGACCATCTGCCATGCGTTTCTCTCTGCAAGGTTGCCTGCTGTTCGCGCTGTTCCTGCTCTGCGTTCCCACGGGCATAAGCGCTGTGGAATCCGATGAGGCCTTAGTGCAGCGACTCGTTGCAACCCACGGCCAACACACCACCGCACAAGGAACCTTAGTTTGGCTGACGCGAAATAATGCGGATCTCGCTGCCGCGCCACGCGTGCAAAACATGCAATTCTACCTCGCATTTCCTGAGCGTTACCACGTCATCATCACCAAGCCCGGTGATCAAGATTATAAATTACGCTTTGTCAGCAACGGCACCACGCGTTGGGAAGTGCAACAATTATTTGCTGATGAAAAGCCAGACATTAAAACGACCGTGGTTGGCAAAGACGACTTATTCGAACAACAATTAATGGCCTGTTTCCGTTTTGACTTAGTCAAATTACGCAAAGATTTTACTCTACTCGCCGTTACCAATCCCGACGGTACGCACAGAATACAGCTAACACCCATCGCACCTGAATTAGCCAAACAATTAACCCTACTCACCATGATTTTCCAAGCCGACTTAACCCTACAACGCATCATCAGCGAAGACCCGCAAGGTAATCGTTATGAATTTCAAGTCGGTCCTGTGGAATGCGATAAGCCCATTGACCCCGCATTTTTCCACGTTGGCCCGTGAACGGTAATCGACGGCATTCGGTAAGAACGAACAAGCGCTGCCAATGACGTCACCACCGCCCCCATCACCAGAAGAATTAAAACGGCAACGGCGGCTGAAGGAAGAAATCGCTGAAGCACGCTATCAACACAATAAAAAGGCTCGCGTCTGGACTGGTGCCAGTATTGGTTTTTTCCTGTCGTTGCTGATGAACGGCGGTTTTTTGATCTTCAGTGATCGTTGGATGATGGTTACGTACTTAGTGTTGTCCGGAACAGCTTGGTCACTGCTGGTCCAATTTAAAACTATTAATCATCTCATCTCAGCCGCCGTGTATGGCATCAGCGCCATGATCATTTTGTTCGTCGCTTATGATCCCTTTCCACCCCTCTTTTGGTGCCTCGCCGTCGTTATTAACGGCGCGCTTATTGGTGTAGTTAATGACATTTATCGCACGAAATTTATGGGGATTTGATAAGGAGAACGATCAGGTGGTCATTCTCCTTCATTATAAATATCGCCTATCTGGTAATTTCCCGTTCACATCATCGAACAACAGCGCAAATGATCAGGGAGTAATAAAATAACTTACCGATTTTATCCCGCTAAAATCGTGCTTCATCACTTGCAACTTTACTGAATCGCCCACTTTAACGGTTGAGGCGCTGTGATTATGCTCCGTCACCACCACCTTATTACCTGCATAATCCATCACATAAAATTTTGCCACATATCCGCCGTCATTGATATCAATCACCTCGGTGACCGTCGCCGTCACCGAAGTAGGTGCTCCAGGCGATGACATCGTTTTGTAGGTTTGATATCCTTGATACCCAAAAAATCCGATAGCGGCTACTACCATGAGGTTTATGAATAAAGAAATAAAAAGAAAAACGTCTTTCATGTAATGGCTTTCGCTTTCGATTGGTTATTGGTCGCGATAAATGCAGAACGTTTGGCGTCCTACAACACTAAACTAATCGGTGTTTGTGATCTGTGAATAGCGGTTATTTGGTTACTGTTGATGCTGCTGCAATGCCAAACACCATAAACTAACGGAAGACGACCATGATAAAAATGAGAAATACAACTATCTCACATCAATAAGATGTTCTCTCCGCGTCTACCCTAATGAAACCACAACCTTAACGACACCTAATTGGTAAGAACAAGACTCAATATAAAAATGACCAGATGAATTACTTTTCCTCACAAATACCTTATCCCTTATTCGGCATCGTCGATAACCCCCTGTCTGAGAACCAAACTGAGCTTGCCAGCGAAACATCACTGAAATGTTTTGGCTACGTGAACATGAACGCGGCGTTGAAATGGATAATTCCAGCCTTTTGAATCAGGTTTCACAGCCCCGCCGAGTTGGAACCAAAGGTTCATTATCAACTCGGCTGGGCTGTTCGCTGTTGCTGCGGGGCTACCGCCCCACGCCCCGTGACACTATGGCGCGAAAGCGGAATCTTCGGACAGCAGGAAGATTTAGCGCCATAGTTTCACAGATTTCATGTAATATGACGCGTCGTTGTCTGAATTGCCCACGTAAGCGCTGTTATCGTTTACTTTCCGGCATCTTCGACCTCACGCCTCCAGAGATGACACCCTATGCGCTACTCCCCAATGAGCAAAAATTTGATCACTGCGTTGGCCTTATTCAGTTTGCCATTAGTGGCTTTAGCGGCTGCGGAAACTCCGCCGAAAACGCCGACCACTAAAAATCAACCGACGGTCCCTGGTAAAAAATCAGCTAATCTCAAAGTGCCGGATGGATTTGTCAGCCTTATTTTTGCCGACGAAGCGTTGGTCAATAATCCGCTCTCGATTACCATTGATCGAGAAAATCGCGTCTATGTTGCAGAGGCGAATCGTTTCCACCGCGGCGTGGTCGATTCACGTAAGTACAATGATTGGTTCTTAGACGAGATCGCCTGCAATTCATTAGCTGATCGACAAAAGATGTATGATAAATATATTGCTAATAAAACTTTTAGCGCGACCTATTTCACTGATTTTTCCGATCAGATTACCGCGTTGGTTGACAGCAACAACGATGGCGTCGCAGATAAAAATAGTGTCTATGCTGACGGTTTTAATGCCTCGCTCGATGGCAATGGATCCAGTGTGTTAATGGGTATCGATGGCGAAATGTATTACGCCAATATTCCGCATATTTGGAAGCTTTATGACAAAAACAGCGATGGCATCAGTGATAGTCGCGAGCAATTAGTGTCGGGTTTTGGTTTTCGCAATGGCGTGAATGGCCATGACTTGCACGGATTGCAATGGGGCGTTGATGGTCGGATTTATTTTTCTAATGGCGACCGTGGCTACGGTATCACCACCAAAGAAGGCAAAACACTCTTTAGCTCCGAACGTGGTGCTGTTTTCCGCTGCGAACCCGATGGCACTAACTTAGAAGAATTTTGTATTGGTAATCGTAATCCTCAGGATCTTGGCTTCGATCAATACGGTAATTTATTCACGGTGGACAATAATCGTGGCAGCGGTGATCAATCGCGCGTTTGTTATTTAGTCGAACAAGGCGATTACGGCTGGAACTCTGGGCACGAAAATAAGCGCACGTTCTTCAATGCGGTGAAATTGAATTTACGCGCTGGTCCTACGCCGATTGACCAATGGACCACCCTGGGTGAATGGCGGACCGCATTTCCCGAACAGCCGGCCTATAGTATCCCCTCGATGGAATATATTGGTGGGGGGTCGGTCGGCATTACGTTCAACCCAGGCGATAGCATGGGGCCGGATTACAAAAATCATTTCTTCTATTGTGCGTATTCGCAGGGCATCAATACCTTTCGTTTTATTCCGCAGGGCGGCGGTTTAAAAATCGACAACCTCACCACCTTTGGGAAAGGAGGGCTGTTTACGGATACCGAATTCACCACCGACGGTCGGCTGATTATTGCTGACTATGTCACCACGCCAAATGCGCCGGAAGGCAGTAAAAAGGGCCTGATTTACGCGGTAGAAAACAAACAGTACGCCAGCACGTCATCCGTAAAAGACGCTGCGACTAAACTCAGTAAAGGTTTTGCCTCGGCTTCCGTCGACGATTTATACCAGAATTTATTTCATGAAGATATGCGCGTTCGATTATTCTCGCAATTTACCTTGGCGAGAAAGGGCGCCGATGGCCTGGCGAAATGTAAAGCCGCTGCTGAACAACAAACCCACGAATTAGCCCGTTTACATGGTATTTGGGGCCTTGGTCAAATCGCGCGGCAAACTGGGAATAACGCCGGACTCAAACACCTCGTACCACTCTTAAAAGATAATAATTGGCAGGTTCGCGCGCAAACCGCCAAAGTCCTGGGTGAATCCAAGGACGAACAATTCCTTGCAGCTTTGCTGCCAACGCTAACCGACACTCATGATCGGGTACGCTTTTTCACTTTAACCGCTCTTGGCAAAATCGCAGGAAAATCCGCCTCACAAATCAGCGGAACTTTATTGTCACAAATTAAAAACATTAACGATGGCGACGTCTTTTTGCGTCACGCCGCGATAGCCGGTTTAGTTTACCTTGGCCAACAGACGCCCAGCACCGCTGACCTACTCGCGCAACAAAGCGCTAACGATTCCGCTGCTGTGCGCCGCGTTGCCATGCTCGTGCTCACTCGACTCGGTGATCCACGTGTGGCTCTCTTTCTCAACGATAAAGACCAGAGCATCACCCAGGAAACCATCCTCGCGGTCGACCGCATGAATAATTTTGCGGTTGTGCAACAAACTTATGGCACCCTCGCACGCTGCGTTGATGGCACGCCTCCCATGGGCGCACCATTTCAAGAACGTTTATTACAATGGTGTTTCCGTGTTGGTGATGAAAAAGCTGCGCGCCTTGTCACGCAATATATCCTTAATGCATCCGCCCCAGAAGATTTACGACGCGTTGCCTTACAAGATTTAAAACGTTGGCAAATCACGCCGCCAGTTGATCCCGTCATTGGCCAGATTCGTCCAATGAATGCCGCACGTTTCGATGTTATTCCCATACTGAAAGAAACCCTGACGACGCTGATGAAACCGGCAAAAATAACCCCTGGCTTCGAAGCTGAAATATTAGTCTCCGCCCTTGGCCTAAATCTACACGTCGATGAGAAAGCCATTGCCGATAAAATATTTAGCCCCTTGGTGCCAACCGACAGCCGCATCAACTTCTTTGACAAACTCGTCGAATCTGGGTATCCGGGTTTAAATTCGTTTATTGATAAACTACTGACAGACGACCAAATAAAAATGCGCGCCGCCGCGTATGGAGCTGTCGCGCGTACCGATAAAGATAAATTTAAAAAGAGCATCCAAGCAAATCGCGATCGCGACTCGCAGGCCATTTATTTGACCCTAATTAAAATGAAGAAACATCCCTATAATGATTTCTTAAACAAACAATTCGATGAGCTTAAAGCGGGCACCCATCCCAAGGACAGTGAAATAGAGCTCCTTGAAGCCGCTAAAGCCTCTGGCAACGCAGACCTAAAAAAGGCTGCGGAAGCCTACGAAAAAAGCCTCAAACAAAGCAAAGATCCGCTCGCCATTTATCATGGTGCACTCTACGGTGGTGATCCTGTGAATGGACGAAAAATAATCGTCGAACAAAGTGTCGGTCAATGTGTGATCTGTCATAAATTCGAAGGCAAAGGTGGGATTGTTGCCCCCGACTTGTCACAGGTCGCCATGGAAAAACGCGCCACTCGTGAATATTTATTAGAATCGTTGATCCTCCCTAGCGCACAGGTCGTCCCAGGTTTTGGCAACATGACCGCGACCTTAAAAAATGGTGAAACGCTCATGGGATCATTCCTCAAACAGGATGATAAATGGCTCACGCTCAAATTTATCGACGGCAAGACCAAGGACGTTGCGCTCAGTGATATCGCCAACCGCACTCCCGCCGTATCGTTAATGCCGCCGATGGCTGCCATGTTGAAACCCGATCAAATCCGCGACATTATCGCCTACTTAGCCACCCTTAATAAACCAGTCGGCCCAGTGAAAGATGATCATTAATAATGTAACGGCCAGAATTTCAGACCCCTTCCCAATGACCTCATTCAGATAAGAAATCATATTTCCTCCTCCTTCGACCCTCTCCACTAGCATAATCGACGTTTCTAACCAGCACGGCGGTCGCTCGTGTTGGAAATTGGCACAATTTCATGAGACAGCATACTTCCTGTCAGTGCGTAGCATCTGGCTCTCGCCGCTCGTTCTCACTTTGGAGTCTGCTGTATGTGGTCACTGCGCTTTATTATGACCTGTCTTATTGCCGCCAGTTCACTCTGTGCGACGTTTGCTGGCGACAGCAAACCCATGAATGTGGTGATCTTATTCGCCGATGATTGGCGTCACGACACCCTCGGCTGTGCTGGCAATCCTATCGTTAAGACTCCGCATTTAGATCAGTTATCACGTGATGGATATCGCTTCACGCACAATTGCGTCACCACATCCATTTGCGGCGTGAGTCGCGCCACCATGTTGACCGGACAATGGATGTCGCGACATGGGAATACGTCGTTCGATATGTTTAAAACGCCATGGGCGGAAACCTATCCCGGAATATTGCGCAATGCCGGTTATTATGTTGGTCATATTGGCAAATGGCATGCCGGTAATTTCCCGCAAGAGCATTTCGACTTTGGTCGTTCGTATAAAGGGTCGCATTGGATCAAAGAAACAGATGGAACCAAAATTCATGTGACAAAAAAGAACGAAAATGATGCGTTAGAATTTCTAGCCACGCGACCTCAGGATAAACCGTTCTGTCTCACACTTAATTTTTTCGCCACGCACGCGCAAGACGGCAATCCAAAACAGTTTCTGCCGCAACTGGAAAGCATGGAGCTTTATAACGACGTCACCATTCCGTTAGCGAAAACGATTACGGACGAGTATTTCAAACGCTTGCCGCCATTCATCGCCAACGAAAAAAATGAAAGCCGAGCCCGTTATCACTGGCGTTTCGACACGCCAGAAAAACACCAAGAGATGATGAAGAATTATTACCGCTTAGCGACCGAGGTCGATGCGGTATGCGGTAAGGTTGTTGCCGCGCTCAAGGCTCAAGGCGTTTTAGAAAATACCTTAGTTATTTTCACCACCGACAATGGCTATTTTCATGCCGAACATGGCCTCGCAGATAAATGGTACCCATTCGAAGAAAGTATTCGCGTGCCATTGATCCTTCGCGATCCGCGCATGCCAAAAAACAAAATCGGTGGCACGAACGACGACTTCACGCTCAATGTAGACTTAGCTCCCACAATTTTATCCGCCCTCGGTCAAACCATTCCCGCTGGCATGCAGGGCCGTGATATCGCGCCGCTCTATCTCGCCACAACCAAACCTGATTGGCGCAGCGAATTTTTCTATGAGCACGCGATCATCAAAAACAAAGATTTTATTCCGGCATCACAAGCATTGGTGCGCAAAGACTGGAAATATTTCTATTGGCCTGACTTTGACACCGAACAATTGTTTGATGTGGCTAATGATCCATTGGAAGAAAATGATTTAATTAAGGATCCCCAACAACAACCACGTTTAGTTGAGATGCGCAAACGCTTTGCCGAGCTTAAAGCCGCCGCCAAGTAACTTTAGGCTGGCTTTGAGTTCACTTTGGTTTCATTAGCGATCTTAGTGTCGGCTGATTAAAAAGCAGACAACGATAGCGCTATTAGACTGTTAATATTACCTTATTCATGGTAAGGAATTCACCTATGCGCTTTGTCCCTCTTCTGTGCTCACTCCTCTGCGGCTTAACGCTTTCGGCTCTTGCCGCTGAATCCGTCCCAGGACGTCCCAATATCGTGATCCTGTATGCGGATGATATGGGTTATGGCGATCTCGGCGTACAAAATCCACAGTCCAAAATTCCCACGCCGCATCTTGATCAACTAGCAGGTCAAGGTCTGCGCCTCACTGACGGACATAGTTCGTCCGGCGTTTGTACTCCCAGTCGTTACGCGTTATTAACTGGCCGTTTTCATTGGCGGAAATTTCATGGGATCGTCAATTCTTTTGACCAACCCGTGTTTGATGACGCTGAACTCACGCTTCCAGAAATGGCAAAATCGGTTGGCTACAAAACCGCTTGTTTCGGAAAATGGCATTTAGGTTGGGATTGGAATGCCGTCAAAAAACCAACCGCTAAAGAGACTGATGGAAAAGGTAAGGGTTATGACGCAGATGCATTTGATTGGAGTAAATCTATTCCAGGCGGTCCGCTCGCACACGGTTTCGATTATTATTTCGGCGACGATGTTCCCAACTTCCCGCCGTATACGTGGTTTGAAAATGATAAAGTAGCCATCGTTCCAACGGAAAAATTAACCATGACGGAAAAGACTGCTGAAGGTAGTTGGGAAGCTCGTCCTGGTCCGATGGCCGCTGGTTGGCAGTTTGATCAAGTGATGCCAACGCTGACCAAAAGAGTCGTGTCGTGGATCGAACAGCAAAAAACCAACGATAAGCCTTTTTTATTATATTTTCCTTTTACCTCACCACATGCACCAATTGTTCCGACTAAGGAATTTATTGGTTCATCGAAAGCCGGTGGTTATGGCGATTTCATGGTGCAAACCGATTGGACGGTCGGACAGGTCTTAAAAGCCTTAGACGACAACGGTCTCTCCGCCAATACCATCGTCATTTTCAGCGCCGATAACGGTCCAGAAAAATACGCCTATGACCGGATTAAAAACTTCGACCATCGCAGTAACGCACCTTTACGCGGCTTAAAACGCGACATTTGGGAAGGCGGCCACCGCGTACCGTTCTTAGTCCGCTGGCCAGGTAAAGTTGCCCCAGGCAGTGTCAGCGACGGCATCATCAGCCAAGTCGATATTTTTGCCACGCTCGCTGGTGTATTAGGCGTAGAGATTCCCAAAGGCCAAGCGCAAGACAGCTACGACCAACGTGCCTTATGGACAGGAACCGGCGCCAGTAAACGTACGAATATCATCCATAACACGAATGCTAAAAGTTACGCTATTCGTAGCGGCGATTATGTCTTAATTAATGATAAAACGGGTGCCATCTCTGCGGTTCCAGGCTGGTATGACGAAGCCAACGGTTACAGCAAAAACACGCATCCAGCCGAACTCTACAACCTCAAAACGGATCTTTCCCAAAAGAAGAACCTCTACGCCGACGAACCCGATCGCGTGAAGGAGCTCCAAGCGTTAATGAAATTAATTCAGGAGCCTGGTTACTCGGTGCGCTGAGACCCCTGAACGCGAACAGTCATTCGAAGAGAGTCTCGGCTTGTTTCCCATAGAAAATTTCATCCCAAAGCCATGATCCCCAGCCTGAGGGAAGCATTATGGCACGCCGCACTAGTTCATCACGTACCGCCCGTCATTTACCAAGCGCCACGTTGGGTAAGCGCCGAGCTACGCCGTTTACTTATGATGTTAAACTGTTGGAAGCTATTCCGCTGTCGCTCAAACGTGAATTTGTGTGCGATCAGATGTGGGTGTCTAACAATTGCCTGCGCTTCACCAGTTTGTGTCCAGTCACTGGCCAACCAGATTGGGCTGACATTTATTTAAATTACATTCCGGCACAACAGTTGGTCGAAAGTAAATCGTTTAAGGAATACCTTGGCAGCTTCCGCATGCATGGTGATTTTCACGAAGATGTGTGTCGTATTATTTGTGACGATTTAGTACGCTTACTCGCGCCTCGTTATTTGGAAATCATCGGCCAGTTCGACAGCCGTGGTTCCATTGCCATTTGGCCATATGTGCAATACGCCATTCCTGGGGATGACGTTATGCAAACATTATTAACCACGCGCATGAGTCATTATGCGCCTGGGAAATATGCGCCGACGTATCAGCGCTCTATTTAGCTTTATTTTGACCTTCATTTTAGCAACGAACTCTTAATTCGCTCATTAAGGCGTCGCGCCAATTTTCAGAATATACATCGCTGCCGCGTGAAGATCTTCGTCTGGTGCGACCACCGGAATCATCGGTGGATATCCTTCAGCCGCACGTTTCGGTACTTGGGTAGGAGCTTTAGCCCAGGTGACGATGCCAGCAGGATTTCCCTTATAAATTTTTGCGACTTCTTGGAGAGGCGGTCCGATTAATCGACGATCAACCAGATGACAAATTGCACAACGTAATTTGAAAACGCCTTCACCTTTGAGCACTTCCGGATCATTGCCGAGGGCATTACCGACAGGCGCTGCTGAGGTAGTTGCTACAACGACGGGCGCGGTGGTGGTTACTGGGGAATTTCCTGCTACTGCCGCAACGACCACTTTGGGCGGATGCGCTAATGCATACGCAAAGGATACTTCATCGCGGTGAATTAATCGCGTGCTGATCAAACCAATCGCAGCGACGGAAAAAAGCGTCGCGATTAAGGGAAAACGAATCCCGCTGCCGCGTGTGGGGTCAGATAATTCACGCCAGATTAAAATAAGGCCAAGCACTAAAGCGCCCATGGCAACTTCAAATGCAATATAGGTACGTGGTGCCAAACCGGCTGGGGCCAGCAAAGCGAGCGTCACTGGGGCCAAGGCGACTTGCAAAGCGCCCGTTATTAAGGCCAAACGTAAAAAGAATTGTTTACCAGCAGCACGCGGTTCGCCGTCATCACCGGCGATGCCGCGAA
>CANETI010000038.1 GCA_947440715.1 Planctomycetota bacterium
TCGGCACGCAACGACTGCTCGGTAATCAAACGCCAACTGGGCTTCCGCCGCATGCAACTCCTCCGATCGCGCGGCCAATTTCCAATACCGGTCGCTATCCATTAACCCCACCGGGGGTCAATAATCTATCGGCTGACCGCACTCCCATAGGCATGCGCCGCACGGATACCACTCCCACTGGTGCGCCTCGCGTCGTTGCGCCGGCGACAGAACAACCATCGGTAGCAAAATGGTCACCACCAAAAGCGGCGACTCCGGTATCTCCACCGCCGAACATCACCCCGTCGCCAAGCGAAATTCCGAACGCCAACGACGAAGCTTTATTTGATAACTTGTCGGATGGTTTTTTAAATAACACCGCGCTTGGTTCTATGGATGAAGGCTTCTCAGATGAAAGCACCTCAGATAATCATTCGCCTGAGTTAGAACAGGTTGACGTGCCGACGAGTGGGCAAGATGAGAGTGAAAGACAGGAATTTAATTGGATGGATGAAGCGGAGAATCTTGCTCCGCCCAAAAATTCTTCTTCCGCTGCTACCGCTGCAAATAACACCGACATGATCAAGGCCAAGGCGGTACAACAAGGTTTGATGCAAAAACCGCCTGAAATTCCCGGCTATACATTTGGCGCAACCTTTGAAGCTTGCACCGAAATCAGCGGGGATTTCTACCAATTTATTCGCCTACCTGATGGCCGAGTTGGTTTTGCTCTTGGTGACGTCAGTGGTCATGGCGTTCAAGCTGGCTTAATCATGTCGATGGCTAAGAAAACATTTGAAATTTACGCTTCCATGAGCCTTTCGCCGGCGGAAACGCTAAGCAAAGTCAACGATGCCCTCGCTCGTGACTTGGGTGGGAAATTATTTATATCTATGGTTTATGCCTTGCTCGACCCAAATGAGCGCACCATCACCTGGGCACGGGCAGGACACAATCCCAGCATTCGCTATAATCCCGATGACGGTGTCATCGAAGAAATTAAACCGCCAGGCATGGTCGTCGGCATCAAAAGTGGTCCGATGTTCCGTAATAGTCTCAAAGAACAGGTGACCAACATTCGCTCTGGTGACATCATTTTGCTCTACACCGATGGCATTACCGAAACCATGAATTTGCAACAAGAAGAATTTGACACGGAACGATTATTCGACGTGATTAAAAAATTTGGTCACGAAGGTCCCGAAATATTAGTCAGCCGCATTATGGAAATTATTCGCCATTTCCGTGGTCCCCAACCACCGGGTGACGATGCCACCTTACTCGCCTTGCGAGTCGAGTAAATTATGCCCAGCACTCACGAATTTATGACGCTAAACCCTCGGGATGAAAAATTTACCGACCGTTCTGTGACTCCTCCTCAACACGGTCTTCGTTGTTCACTCCTTCGCTTTCCTGTCGCAATTGATCCTCTTTACTCGTTGTGGAGCGTTTGTCCGTGAAACTAGAAATGGCGGCATTAACGCATCGGGGTCGCGTGCGCGATCATAACGAAGATTCCTTATATTTCGATATTCGTGATCGAGTCATGATTGTATGTGATGGCATGGGTGGTCATGCCGGTGGACATGTTGCTAGCGAACTCGCTGTACAAGTCGTTTCTAATGGATTACGGCAATTACGCGCATCCGATTGGAATGATGAAGATAAAGTAATCGAATCCATGAAAGCCGCCGTATTCGGCGCTAACGATCACATCCTGAGTCGCTCACGTGTTGATACCGCCTTATCCGATATGGGTACGACTATTGTTGGCTGTGCTTTTATGCGTGATCGCGTAATCACCGTAAATGTTGGTGATAGCCGAATTTACCGCATCAGTACCGATACCATTGAACAAGTCAGCGAAGATCACAGCTTAGTCGGCGAACGCATTCGTGCAGGACTACTAGACCCTGACAGTGATGAAGCCGCCTTACTCGGCAATATCGTCACACGTGCATTGGGTATGGAACAAGTCACCATTGATATCACCGTTGAAGATTTGGTGCCTGGGGATGTTTATTTATTGTGCAGTGATGGGTTATCCGATCTCGTGAGTGATGACGATATGTATGAAATCGTTCAGCGATCAAACAACTTAGAACAGGCATGTATTGCCTTGGTTGATCTCGCCAACCAACGCGGCGGCATTGACAATATCACTGTAGCGCTCACACGTTCGGTAAACTAACATCATGACGGCTGCAACGTTAGCACTTGAGGCGTCAACTTCCGCCCTGATTTTAATTGATGTACAAGAGCGGTTTCTGTCCGCCGTTCCAGCGATTGCTGCCGATCAATATTGTGGCCGAAATTGTCGCCTGCTGTTGGAAGCCGCTCAACTATTACAAATTCCACGCCTCATTACCGAGCAGTATCCCAAAGGTCTTGGGGCGACACTGCCATATTTATCGGACGTCGCTCCTGAAGTACCGCGCTTGGCGAAAATGCATTTCAGTTGCGCAGATGAACCTGCTGTGCAACAAGCCATCGATCAACTTGGACGGCGGCATATCGTCATTTGTGGCATTGAAGCCCATGTTTGTGTGTTGACGACGGTCGCAGATTTATTGCAACGAGGTTATCACGTGGTGGTTGCTGGCGATGCGATTGCTAGCCGCAATCCAGACCATGTGACGATGGCTACTGCTGCGATGCGCGATCTAGGCGCTTTAATATTGCCCTGTGAAACGATTGTCATGCGGTGGAAACGTCGAGCCGGTGATGCGCTATTTAAATCTCTATCTCAATTGATCCGTTAGATTCTTGGTTTTTAGTGTCGGTGTTAGTATTTGTATTATTATTCGTCTCAGCCCCGCTCATTAACGCTCTCATTTCACTCGCGCTCATCTCACGCATGAGTCCTGGACTAAGATCTGCGGGCAACTGTAAACCACCAATACGATCACGATGTAAGCTCACCACTTCACCACCTAAATCGGCAATCATGCGGCGGACTTGGTGATAGCGACCTTCGTGTAGGTGAAGGGTCGCTAAACCAAGTCCCGCATCATCAACGCCTTCAAGTTCTAATTGTGCCGGCAAAGTTGGTTTAGGATTTCCTGCTAATATAATTCCCTTTGCACAACGTTTGACCGCGTGGGCGGATAGCTTTCCACTATACGTAATGCGATAGCGTTTTTCTAAGTGCTTGCGCGGGTTCGTTAACGCATGGATGAGATTGCCGTCAGAAGTCAGCACCAATAAGCCACTGGTATCGCGATCAAGTCGTCCGGCGGTTTCCAACACTAAGTGGCGAAATGCCTCTGGAACTAACTCTTCGACCAATGGCGCTTCTCGTTCGTCGTGACTACACGCATAGCCCAATGGTTTATTAAATATCAACGTTGCCGATTCCACACCAACATCGATCGGCTTATCGTCGACCCGAACGATTTGATCATCCACGTGTTGGCCGTGCTCACGGCACACGGAGCCGGACACCTTGACGCGTCCGCTACGGATCAATTCTCGGGCCTGACTGCGACTGCCAAACCCACGATGCGATAAGAATGCGTCCAAACGCGTGGCCATGTTGGCCATACTATAGTGACGTTCGCACGCGCCAATCCCATGTTCTGATTAAGCGCTAGTCAGTGCCAAGATTTTAAATCCTGCCTGTTGGTGTACGACGCGCACCTTTCCAAGAGTTGCTAAATCAGCCTCATATGGCAATTGACGGTTGGCGACCACCAATACCTGTCCATCTAATGTCATCAATTTGGCCGCCACCTGAAACATGCGGCGCGCCGTACCGTAATCAGTTGCCACGCCCGCATGGCAAGGTGGATTTATCAGTACTAAATCAGCAGATGAAACCGGCACACCTTCGCTGACGTCCCACCATTGGCATTTCACGCGTGGGCTAAGCCCCAATGAGGCAGCGTTACTTATTGCACTGCGAATCGCACGACGATCTGCATCTAACAACAGGCCAGTCGCCGACGGCCAACGTCGCAACGCCGCCAGCGCTAAATGCCCCGCACCACAACCAATATCAACCACGGTTTTTGGTGTTGGATGATGAACGAGATACGCCTGCAAAACCCGCGTTCCCTCATCCAAACCATCACTGCTAAATACGCCTGGTTCGACTTGCAGTTGGGCGCTGTCTTCACTATCTAATGGCACCATCGTCGCCGCTGGCATCGGCACATTAATTTCTCCACGCATGAATCGCAGCACTCGCCCTCGTGCTCGATTCGCGACCATTTGCGGAACTTGCTGAAGCGTTACGGCTAATCGCTTACCAAAAGAAACCACACCGATGTCGTTTTGTCCGTGCAATAATAATTGGCCTCCTAGCAACAAGGCCCGCCAGGCATGCGCAATATCTGCTTCGCCTGCCAAACGGCCTTTGCTTAAACGAACAATCGCTTGAGAAAATGATGGAGGCTGTGGCGCTTGTTCGACCACTGTTACGCCGGGTGCTCGTAATAAATCACCGCGCCAATGCACGAGTGCCAAACCACCATTTCGTACCACCGCCTGCGTACCGCCCACCTCAAAAACGGGATCAAGCGTCAAGACGCCTGGATCATTTGTCAGATCATCACTGACGTCACCAGCATATGCCGGACCACTCACGGTTTATCTGTGTCGCCGATGGTCCGCAAATCTTCTAAGCGAGCCGCATATTTATCGAGTTGTGCTTTGGCCAACCGTACCGCTTTCAAACCCGCTTCGTAACGAGCGAGTGCATCTTCTAATCCAAGTTCACCACCCTCCAATGTCTCAATGACCTGTTCGATGACAGTGAAATGATCTTCGATCGTAGGAATTTTGGCCATGCGAGGATGCTAATTGCCAATGCCAATGGTGCCAGCGCTGCCCTACTCAGCACCTCTTCAATCATCATTTATTGAGCTCTAGGAAATCTTTGTTTTGATTATCGCCTCACGCGTAACTCATTTCCCTATCTGTGCCTGTGCGTTATAGAGATACCAACACCGCTGCCAAACCCGTGTTGCCACAGAGTTCTCCTATTTTCATTGTTACCTCTTGCCGCGCTACGATGCGCTCTCTAGTCTCTTCTCACCTGCCGTGGCTTTTGCATGGCGATAACACATAACCTGACACAAATACTCGATGAAATCCGGCCTTACCATTACTGCCTCACGCGCTGACGATGTCCTCGTGTTAAAATTGAGCGGCTACCTTGACGGCCACACGTTTGTGGAGCTTGAGAAGTCACTCGACACCGCCATCAAGGGCGGCTCACATCGCATCGTTATCGACCTCATTGAGCTGACTTATATCGCCAGCGCTGGCGTGGGTGTGTTCATTAATTCACAGCACCAAGTGCGCAAACACGGCGGCAGCCTGCAATTAGTTAATCCAGCGCCAACCGTTCGTGAAGTTTTTGGCATTTTAGGACTCGAAGCTATTTTTACGATTCACCAGACGCTCGACCAGGGCATCAAGGCCGCGCAGAAACGATAAACAGCGATGTTTACCAAGGATCTGGAGCGCCTAATCCGTAGCTTGGTCCGCCAACGCACTGATCCTGAATATATTCGATATTATCTCATCGATACTTATCAATTAAGTCCAAAAATTGTCGACGAATTGTTTAAGGCCCTAAATGTTGGCCAAGTAAAACAAAAATTTAACACGAAACAGGGACCACTGAGTGGTGATACTAAATCACCCGCCCAGCGGCGTCCTTTTTCTTAATACTAACTGATTCAATTAGGTTCCCGGACGACGCCAACCACTTGCTGGACTGGCTGGATTGGCTGGATTTGCTGCTGGGGCGGCTGCTGGGGCGGCTGCCGGCGCAGCAGCTGGATTCGTCGCCGCTTTTTTAGCCGCTTCTTTTGCGGCTTCTTTTGCGGCTTCTTTACTGGCAGCGGCTTGCGTCAACGCCGCTTCCACATCATGACCCAATTCTTTGAGCTTTTTCACCATATCTTCTTTATCAATTGAACGATCATAGGCTTCCATCGCTTCTACGGTCTCAGCTTTAACTAATTTGAACAACGCATCATTGAGTAATTGCATGCCATATTTTGCGCCGGTCTGCATTTGTGATGGAATTTGATACGTTTTGCCTTCACGAATATTTGCAGCAATCCCAGGGGTCACAAAAAGGATTTCGAGGGCTGCCACGCGGCCACCGCCCTTTTTCTTCAACAGATTTTGCGCGACAACCCCTCGCAACGAACCCGCCAACATCAAACGAATCTGTTCTTGTTCTTCCGCCGGAAACTGGTTGATAATGCGGTCAACCGTCGACGAGGCCGTTGACGTATGCAGCGTACCGAACACCAAATGGCCCGTTTCTGCGGTTTCAATTGCTATGCGCGTCGTTTCCAAGTCACGCATTTCACCAACCAGAACAATATCTGGATCTTCACGCAAAGCAGCGCGCAAGGCTGCAGAAAAGGCCTTCGTATGTTGATGCACCTCTCGCTGGTTGACCAAACATTTCTTTGCGGGATGAACAAATTCAACCGGATCTTCAATGGTGATAATATGTTCTCTGCGATTGGTATTAATGAAATCAACCATTGCCGCGAGCGTGGTCGATTTACCCGAACCGGTTGGACCGGTAACGAGAACCAGACCCTTCTTGAAATCGCACAAACGCATCACTGCTGGCGGTAGACCTAACTGTTCTGCTGTCAGAATCTTATCTGGAATAAGACGGAAAACAGCGGCTGGGCCATAACGATCCATAAAGTAATTGCAGCGGAAGCGCCCCGTCCCTGGCAAGGCATACGCAAAGTCCGCGTCCCAGGTTTCTTCGAATTGTTTGCGACTGCGTTCAGGCGCGATTTCCATCAAGATTTGCGTGACCTGTTCCTTACTTAATTTCGGCACACCATCGAGGACCATCATATCGCCTGATTCGCGAATCATCGGCTGATGCTCACTGGTCATGTGCAAGTCAGAGGCTTTTTTTTCTACCATCATTTTAAATAGATTATCAATCCACGGCATCGGTCGTCTCCTCGCGTTAGTGTTAATCCCACCTAGCTATTAGTTATGTGCTACAAAAAGCGCGCTGTCCACATCCGAGTCTGGAAGTCCGGTAAAAAGCGCGATGCTAACAGTCGCGATGCACGCCGTGCCGGTTTTTTCCGCTCTTTGGTGAGGCCCTTTTGCAAGTCCCCTATAGACACCGTAATTTTACCGCTAGAAAGCACGGGTCTTCCAACAACCACCCAATTAAGGGAGTGACATCTCATGGCCAAGGCCGCTAAAAAACCCTCCGCAATTCTACCTAAAGCGAAAGACAAGGGCTATACCAAAGGTAAGCTCATTGCCCACATCGCTGCAGAAGCATCGTCCAAGAGCGGCGACGAAGTCAGCAAAAAGCAGGTAACTGCTGTTGTTGAATCGTTGGTCAGCGCGATGTTCAGCTATGCCCCAGTCGGCGCTGCGCTGCCTGGTCTCGGCAAATTAGTGCTGCGCCAAATCCCAGCCAAGCCAGCTCGCACGATCATGAGCTTCGGCAAGGAAATCAAAGTTTCGGCCAAGCCAAAGAGCTCGAAACTGGTTTTCCGCTTCTCGAAAGAAGCCAAAGAAAATTTCAAGAAGTAAACATAACACATCGGTTTTTACCGATTGTTCCAAGCGCCTGTCCATTTTATTATGGGCAGGCGTTTTTTATGCTCTGTTATCAATTCACGTCACTTATTTAAACGTCTAATAATTATTTAATCTTCAAACACAATGGTACGCTTGCCTGAAATTAATACGCGACGATCCAAATGCGCGGTCACCGCACGACTCAATACCTGACGTTCTAAATCACGACCCTTGCGTACTAAATCATCTACCTCATCACGATGGCTGACGCGGGTTACATCCTGCGCAATGATCGGCCCCTGATCTAATTCGCTGGTCACGTAATGTGCGGTGGCACCAATAATTTTAACCCCGCGCTCCATGGCCTGATGATAAGGCTTCGCTCCAACAAATGCCGGCAAGAATGAATGGTGAATATTAATGATGCGCCCCAACCACCGCGCAACAAACGCTGGCGATAGTATTTGCATGTAACGCGCCAACACCACGAGGTCAGCACCGAGATCGAGCAACAGCCGTTCTTGCGCGGCTTCCGCGCCAACTTTATCGGCGTGGTCAATCGGCACATAATGAAACGGAACACCAAAATGGCCCGCCACGCTCGACAAATCCTGATGATTGGAAACCACGGCGACAATATCACCATGCAATTCTTTCAACTGCTGACGTAGTAATAAATCATAAAGGCAATGCGGAGTCTTTGACGCAAATACCACTACTTTAGGGCGTTTATCGCTGAACGTTAAAGACCAAGTTAATTCAAATTTTGCAGCAAATTCCTCCAGTGCCGCCCTTATACCAGTTCGATCTAAATCGAAGCGAGCAATGTCCCATACCAAGCGCATAAAGAAATAACCGCCATCGTCCGTGGTTTCCGCGTGTTGGTCCGCATCAATAATATTCCCACCATGGGCAAATACGAATTGCGAGAGCGAGGCAACCAAGCCGGTGCGATCGCGGCAAGAAACCAGTAAAGTAGCGGTGGTAGTGGTGGACATAGTTTTCGTATGGTGTTTGAGGTACGGCGTTACGTAAGAATTAAAAACCCGACGTTGGTTAATGAAGTTGTTTGCCAATAGCGGCTAAACGCGCGGCATGCGTTTCATCATCAATCACGGGTTGCGATTGAGCTGTTGTAATTGGCGACTGTAAGGGAATCCAGCTGCGACAACCGGCATAGCTCGGATGATCAGCAATAATGCATGGCGACGGCAAACGATACACCCGCAAAGCAACCACGTAGAGCCACGGTTGATCGCGATAGGCAAACCGTGTCGCTAGCTCATCAGCGCTCCACAACAATTCAGTGCCCAGCGATTGAACGCGCAGCAAATCGTTTACCTGCCAAATGTGCACCGCCGTTGCCCAGGTGCGAATAGCAATCGAAGCCGGCTGCGGATCAGTGGCAACCTCGGAAAAATACTCGCCCGCAAAACTCGGGTGTAAGCGCTCCGCTTGTTGATGTAGATACGTCGGCATGAGCACAAACTGTTGATGCGACAATTCAAATAACCCACCACCGCGTTCATGAATCCCACCCTTACGCACCAGCAACGTGATGTGTCCTGCTTCCAACGCGCGACAAGCAACAGCCCATTCTTGCAAGCCATGCGATAAGGAGACGGATACTGACATGATGCCTGACCCTCACGATCAACGCCGCTGCTTCAAGCGGTTAGTGTTATTCTCCAATCACAACCACCGGTAATGCACATGAGCACTTCCCCGCTTCCGGTTCGCAGCCTCAACCTATGCTACAACCCATGACTCGCTCGTTTGCTGTTCAGCGCGGCTTCACCTTAATCGAATTGCTGGTCGTCGTCGGAATTATCGCCGTCCTCGCCGGATTATTATTACCCGTTGTTGGACTCGTTCGCCGCATGGCTAATGACATTAAATGCGGAAACAATTTACAGCAAATCGGTGCGGCAATTGAAGTCTACAAGCACGAAAATAACGACAATTTTCCCAAACGCTTACGCTGGGGAGTGGGACAAATTGATCCGCGTACGAACCTCCCAGGATTCGGGGATCTTTTTCAAAATAATGGGCAATTAAAAGGGCTCACTAAAATTCTCCAGTGCCCGCATGATGCCCAACTAGGGAAAGCGCGACTCATGGGGCGTCCATCGCCAGCTTGGGAAGATCTCAGCTCCATCTACACCGAAGATAGCAGTTATATGTTCGAAATCAGCGATGCCCTGCTCAACCCAGGACAGATTAATTTCTTTTTTAAGGATCGCGGCAATGATAAGCCGGCCCCTGGATCTTCAGAAGCCACCTGGGTTGGCGGCAAGTATAATCAATTACGCTTTGGAAATTTACGCGACGATAACTCAACCTATGGCGATGGATTTCCGCCGTCCAAATTGCCAACCATTCGTTGTTATTGGCACTACAAATGGACAGGAAGCTCTAAATTTGCCCGGACCGAACAACAAACGCGTAAAGTGAAAAATGTTTCCTGGGAACTAAACGTCTTCGACAGCACCCCGTTCTGGGAACATGACGCCAATCCTGCCATTCCGCTCCCAACAAACTAATCTGTTAAAGTTTGTCCTTTTTTCCGAACGCGAATAGGAATTTATTCGTCCTTAATGATAGCAATAAAAAGCCCTCCGCAGCACGCTGCGGAGGGCTTTTAAATTCAGCTGAACTTATCCCTGGTCTACATCTTCCAGGTCGACTAATTCCAGCTCTACTTGCGGATTTCCTTCGAGTTAATCCACTTCATCATCTTACGCAGATCGCGGCCAACTTTTTCCACGGGGGTGTTGGATTCGCTCTTGCGCATCTTGTTCATCCATGGCTTGCCTTTGCCGCATTCGGCGCGGAATGCCTTGGCGAATTTGCCGCTTTGGATGTCTTTTAAGATGGTCTTCATCGTCGCGCGCGTTTGCTTGGTGATGATTTTTGGGCCAGTGACATAATCGCCGTATTCAGCAGTGTTGCTGATTGAGTAGCGCATGTAGCTGATGCCACCTTCGTACATCAAGTCGACGATTAATTTCACTTCATGCAAACATTCGAAATAAGCCATTTCGGGTGGGTACCCGGCGTCGGTCAACGTTTCGAAGCCTGCTTGAATCAGTGCACTCAAACCGCCGCAAAGGACCGCTTGTTCACCGAATAAATCGGTTTCAGTTTCGTCTTTGAACGTGGTTTCAATGATACCGGCGCGGGCACCACCGATGGCGTTGCCGTAAGCTAGTGCGCGCTTTAACGCGTTGCCGGTCGCATCCTGATGGATCGCAACTAAACAAGGGACGCCGCCGCCTTTGAGGTATTCGCTACGCACCGTGTGGCCTGGGCCTTTGGGTGCGATCATGGTGACGTCGACATTTTTCGGTGGTTTGACGAAACCGAAGTGAATGTTGAAACCGTGAGCGACCATCAACATCGCGCCAGCTTTTAAGTTAGGCGCAATATCAGCGGTATAGGTTTCTGGCAAAAATTCGTCCGGCACCGTGCACATAACGACATCAGCTAAACTCACCGCTTCTGCGATAGGTAAAACTTTGAAGCCATGCTTGAGCGCTAATTTCGCGTTCGGGCTGGTGCGGTTGTGATTACCGACAATGACATTGACGCCGCTGTCGCGCATATTCTGCGCGTGAGCGTGACCCTGTGAACCATATCCGACCACCGCGACGGTGCTCTTCTTGATTGGATCTAATTTGGCGGTTTTTTCGTAATGGACCTTGATGGCCATGGAGGCTCCAGGGTGATAATGGGTTCGATGAAGGGGCGGGACTATAAGACGGTCGGGCAAAAGGCAAAACGAACGTGGCCGCCGGCAAAGGTCTGCGTGGCTTACTTAGGCAGTTGGAGGCAGACGACCAAACCAACGCCGGAACGTTGCCACCACCGCCGCATCAGCGCGGAGTGAGAATATTTCAACAGGCGAACGACCACGATGGCAAGCAAAAACGATGGTTATCATCACTAAAAACCCAGTAA
>CANETI010000039.1 GCA_947440715.1 Planctomycetota bacterium
CGGCGATGTCGGTCAAAGTCGTGCGCCGTTATTTGGGTGAAGAACGCCACGCGGTCCCGGTGGGTGTCCAATTTATGGCAGCAGATGAAGTGCATCTCGGTGAAAGTATTCAAGCCGCGGAAAAGCTGGGGGTTTCGTGGATTGATCTTAATTTTGGTTGTCCGGTACCGGTAGTATTTAATAAATGTGCTGGCTCTGCGCTGCTCAATCATCCTGAGGTATTAGCGCGCATAACCAAGACAGCGGTACAGGCGGCGAGTGGTCCCGTGTCAGTGAAAATTCGTGCGGGCGTCAACGATCCGCATCGTTTGCGCGAAATTGTTGCTGCGGTGGTTGATAGCGGCGCGGCGATGTTAACCGTTCATGCTCGTCTGCGAATTCAGGCGTATTCGCAACCAGCCACGTGGTCGTGGTTGACGACGGCGCGTGAAGCACGTGATCAACAAAGCCGGCGTATTCCGATTATTGGGAATGGTGGAGTTGAAAATGCTGCTGATGTCAAACGGATGCGTGAGGAAACTGGTTGCGACGGCGTCATGATCGGTCGCGCGGCATTGGCTGATCCGTGGATTTTTGCCCAGGCTGCGGATGCGCTACCGCCAACGCCGGCGCAGGCCGCTCAATTTGCTTTAATTTATGCTGATGCGGTTGCTGCCCTGCGTGGACCGCGTGGTAGTTTCGCTAAACTGAAACAATTAATTCGTTATTATCGCGCTGGCGGTTTATTTGTTAATGATGAGGTATCACGCACGGCATTGTTGCGTTGCGATGATCTGACAAACGTGCGCCGATGGTTTGAAGAACGTCAAGGAATCGCGTAACCAAAGCCAGATAAGATGCGCGTTAGCGCAATAAGTGGTAGTCCAGTTATCGCGCTGTGGTCAGCCGATTCAATTGACGAGAATAAACTAATGCCGCGTGCTTCTAATTTATAGGCACCAGCACAATCCAGTGGCATGTCAGCAGCGACGTAGCGAGAAAGCTCGGTGGTCGTCAAGGTACGCATGGTGAGGGTGGTGATGTCGGTATGCCGTTGGATCAGTGAGCCTTGTTGCACGACCATTGCCGTAATGAGGACGTGTGTTCGTCCACTTAAGCGCGCCAATTGGGCGACTGCTTTTTCAACGGTACCCGGCTTTCCGATAATGTGCCAGCCATCGGTGTCTTCATAGGCGGCCACTTGATCGCTACCGATAACCACGGCTTGAGGTTGGTTCGTAGCGATGCTGTCGGCTTTGGCGGCGGCTAAGTATTCGGCTAATTGCTGTGGTTGCAGCGCTGGATCTTTCAACGCTTCCTCGTCGCAGGTCGGGGCCATGACTTGAAAAGGAACCCCTAAACGTTCCAGCAATTGCCGACGATAACAAGACGTACTGCCAAGAATCAACGGTGGTTGCGACATGGTGGCATGCTTGAGCCGAAGCAGCATGGTGCAAGTCCGTCTCCACATTATTGGCGTGAGGTAGGTTCAGTTGACAACACTTGTTCGGACGCTCCCAATTGTGAGGCTTCCGCCCAGTCAATCGTTCAACGCCGCTGACCTATGCCACCAAACAATCCATTTCCTGATGAGCCACCAATGGCTACTAGTTCGCCGATGCCCGATGTGGCTACGGAGTCTCGAACCCGTTTTGGTGGTACGCTCGACAAAGTCGGCATGACTGACATCGAAGTGCCGGTGCGCTTTCGCGATAATGAGGGCAATTTGGTCCTGTGCCCAGCTAAGGCAGATGCCTTTGTCAGTTTAGATGAAGCCAACGCGCGCGGTATTCATATGTCGCGCTTGTTCCTGAGTTTGCAGGAAATCTTAGCGGGAGAAGAATTACATTTGACGCAAGTAAAGCGTTTATTGACACAATTTGTTGATTCGCACACGGGCATTAGCCAATCAAGTTATGTGCGTATCGCCTTTGATTTGCCGGTTCGCCGTAAAGCCCTGATTAGTGAAAATATTTCTTGGCGCACTTATCCGGTAACTATTTCGGGTGATTTGCGTGATGGCAAATATCGTTTTGTCGTCGGTGTATCGGTTGCTTATTCCAGTACGTGTCCGTGTTCTGCCGCGCTCGCCCGGCAATTAATTCAAGAAAAATTTCGCGCTGATTTTTCTGACCAATCGCAAGTTGGCGTTGACGCCATGGCCACGTGGTTAGGTAAAGAAACGTCCATCGTGGCGACGCCGCATAGCCAGCGTAGTTACGCTCATTTACAAGTCGAGGTCAGTGACGTTGACCAAGCTCCAACGTTTGTGCAGTTAATTGATTTGGTCGAGGGCGCGCTTAAAACGCCAGTGCAAGCCGCCGTTAAACGCGAAGACGAACAAGAATTTGCCCGCTTGAATGGCGCGAACCTGATGTTCTGCGAAGATGCTGGGCGAAAGCTCAAAGCCGCATTATCGAAGGATAAGCGCTACAGTGATTTCCGTTTAGAAGCGGTCCATGTCGAAAGTCTGCACCCACACAATGCGGTAAGTATTGTGGTAAAGGGTGTTCCTGGCGGATTCCGCGCCTGACACGACTTTTCGCACGGCGACTATTCACGACTTGTTGACGGGGCGATTCAGAGCTAGTCTCGTAACATGCCAATCGAACCTCTTGTCGTTACACTATCTGATGGCCAAAAAGTCGAAGCCATGAAGCGCTTCCGTGCGCGTTATGCCGATGAATTGACGAAGGTCGAAGCAGATCTCACGGAAGTCTTGACCCAGGTCGCTGAGGCCGAATTCCTCGTGCCGTATTTAGGCGAACAACCGGAATTGGTGGAGCAGCGCAAACGTAAAGATGAAGCGGATGTGTTACAAAAACGCCGCAATTATTTACACAAAATTATTGCTCGTTTGGATGAATACACGCCACAACAAAAACCAGTCACGACTCAAGCCCCAGGCGGTGGTGGCGCACCAGCCACGCGGCCGGGCGGCATTAAACGTTATTAACTTCCGGCCCTAGGTGCCGGTTATGAACACTCAATTATCGTCCTTACTGGTTCGCCCAGCTTTGCTCAAAGATGTCCCAGGCATTCATGGCCTGTTGGCTCCGTGGGCTGATCGTAAAATGTTATTGCCACGGCCGCTGAGCGAACTCTATGAGAACGTGCGCGACTTTATTGTTTGTGAAGCTGAAGTCGGCGGTTTGGTCGGATGCGCTGCACTGCATATTGACACCGATAAAATAGCCGAGCTCAAAGCGCTCGCCGTGGCAGAATCGGCGCATGGTCGTGGCGCTGGTCGGTTGTTGGTTGAAGGTTGCTGTGACGAAGCACGAAAAATTGGCTTGGAACGAGTATTTTGTCTGACGTACCAAGTTGATTTTTTTACCAAATTAGGCTTCGCTAAAGTCGATCGCTCACGTCTCCCTGACAAAGTCTGGAGCGAGTGTATTCGTTGTCATCGCTTTTTGGATTGCGATGAAGTGGCGATGTGGCGTAAAGTGAGCGTCTAGTGTGGCTGTGGCCGCGCTATTGGCTGCGGCGAATATTATTCGCCACACCGCTGCGTCGCTTGGTTTTTCCGCGTTATCAATACGCCTACGCGCCACGCCAATTAGCGATCTTACTGGATCTTGTCGATGAAGCGCGCGCACAAACAGGTGACTTAGCCGAAATTGGTTGTTTCGTTGGTGCGACGACGATTTTTCTCAATCGACATTTACAAGCCGTGCATGATCAGCGCCGTTATTTTGCCGTCGATACGTTTAACGGTTTTACCCGCGCCGACGTGGCCATCGAGGAACAGCAACGCGGCAAAGCGATTCAGGCCGTGGAGCGCGATTGTTTATTTGCCATGAACAGCAAACCGTGGTTCGATTATACCATGTCGTTAAATGGTATCAGCGATGTCACCAGCATCGCTGGCGATATTGCCACCGTATCGCTAGCGAATCACAGTAAACGTCTGTGTTTCGCGCTCATTGATGTCGACTTATATGTACCAACGTGTGCCGCCCTCGCACAAGTCTGGCCGCTATTAGCCCCTGGTGGTATTATTGTTATTGATGACTGTGCGGCAAATCACGTCTTCGATGGATCGCGTGCGGCGTGGTTAGAATTTATTAATAAGCATGGCGTCAGCGAAGTGTTACTGGCCGATAAATTAGCCGTCATTCGCAAACCGCTTTAGATTAATTCAGCTTTATGCCGATGAAATCTTCTCTAGCGAAATAGCTTTTTCAGGACACGCCGTAACGCAGAGTCCGCACGCATGACATAAATCGGCCTTCGGTGTGTATGCTTGTTTTCCACCATGAAAAAAAGTTTTGATGCGTCCGCGCAAGCTTAATTGACTGCGGTCTTCGGCAGATAACAGATCTATCGCAAAAACGCCGTAGGGGCAAACGCGGACACAATCGCCTTTGGCTTCACAACGGTTGCGGTCGATAATAGGTCGCACGCGACCGGCGTCTGGGGCACAGGCTTCAGGCATGGCGAATGCTGACACAGTGGATGCGGAATCAACATCCGAATGCCATCTGTGGATGCATCTGAGTAGGTGAGATACCCAAGGCGGGTCTTGAGCCAGCCGAGCGCTGCATATTACCATCGGCCCATCAGTTGCTGATTCATCACGGAGTTGCCCATGTCTGACCTTAAAGCACATTATCCCGTTATTGCTCGGGTAAAAAAGGGCGCGCATGTGTCGTCGAAGGACGCTTACCAGAAATTGTACGATCAAAGCGTAAAGAACCCCGACAAGTTTTGGGGCACGATGGCGAAAAAATTTCTGACTTGGAACACCGAATTTAAACAAGTCATCGCCGGTGAGTTTGCCGCTGGTACCGTGGCCTGGTTTCCAGGTGGTACTTTAAATGTCAGTGAAAATTGTCTGGATCGTCATTTGGAAAAGCGTGGCGATCAGGTCGCCATTTTATGGGAAGGTGATGAACCCGGTGATATTCGCCGCCTGACCTATCGCGATATGCACGCTGAAGTCTGTCGATTAGCGAACGCCCTGCGCGCGCGAGGTGTGCGCAAAGGTGATCGCGTGGCCATTTATTTACCCATGGTGCCAGAAGCTGCGATATCGATGTTAGCTTGTGCGCGTATTGGTGCGGTGCATTCGGTTATTTTTGGTGGTTTTTCGGCCGATTCAGTTCGTGACCGCATTCTCGATTCCGATTGTCGCGTGCTGATCACAGCGGATGAAGGTTTACGCGGTCAGAAAAAAGTGCCGTTGAAAAAGACGGTCGATCAAGCGCTCAGTTCCTGTCCTAATGTTCATACCGTGTTTGTTCTTGCCCGTACTGGTGCCGAAGTACCGATGAAGACGGGCCGCGATTTGCCCATGCGCGAAGCCATGGATGGGGAACGTCCGTGGTGTCCTGCCGAGCCGATGGATAGCGAAGATTTATTATTTTTACTCTATACCTCTGGCTCAACCGGCAAACCAAAGGGTGTGGCCCACACCACCGCTGGTTATTTATTATATACGGCGATGACGCATAAATACGTTTTCGATTATCGCGAAGGCGACATTTACGCCTGTATGGCTGACGTTGGCTGGGTAACAGGGCACAGTTACATTGTTTATGGTCCACTGTGCAATGGTGCGACATCGTTTATGTTTGAAGGTATTCCCACCTATCCGGATGCTGGACGATATTGGGACATGGTTGAACGCCATGGCATCAATTCTTTTTACACCGCACCGACTGCCATTCGTGCTATTGCCAAAGATGGCGATGATTTCGTTACCAAATATGATCGCAAAAGTTTGCGCGTTTTAGGGAGCGTTGGCGAGCCGATTAATCCCGAAGCCTGGCGTTGGTATTACGAAGTGGTTGGTGAAAAACGCTGTTCTATTGTCGATACGTTTTGGCAAACGGAAACCGGCGGTCACATGATTACGCCACTGCCAGGTGCCATTGATTTAAAACCCGGCTCAGCAACGGTGCCATTCTTTGGCGTGGTTCCTGCGGTGTTGGATGAAAAAGGCGTTGAACTGCAGGGTAATGATGTCTCGGGCATCTTGGCGTTCAAAGCGCCCTGGCCTGGGATTGCACGTACGATCTACGGCGACCATGCACGTTTTGTAAATACCTACTTTAAAATGTACCCAGGTTATTATTTCACCGGCGACGGCTGTCGTCGCGATAAAGATGGCTATTATTGGATTACCGGACGCGTGGATGATGTCATTAATGTATCCGGTCACCGTATGGGAACGGCAGAAGTCGAAAGCGCATTGGCCGCACATCCAGGTTGCGCGGAAGCAGCGGTCGTTGGTTATCCACATGAAATTAAAGGCGCTGGTATTTTTGCTTATGTTATTTTGAAAGATGGATTCTGCGAAAGTCCGGATTTGATTAAAGCGCTCAAAGACGAAGTGCGTAAAATTATCGGGCCAATCGCCACGCCAGATAAAATTCTGATCACCCCTGGTTTACCGAAAACACGTTCAGGGAAAATCATGCGACGCATCTTGCGTAAAGTCGCTGCTCAAGAGATGGATAATCTTGGCGATATTAGCACTTTGGCGGATCCGTCGGTAGTGAAGTTATTGGTCGATAAGCGTATGACGTTGGGCGCGTGAGCGCGCGTAAGTGCGCAAAAGTGCGCAAAAGAATTATTTAACGGTTGGCGTCGTCGCTGTGGCGACGTCCACCGTTTAGGGTGATCGCCAAGCGCACACGTGCGAATAATTCTTGCACGCCGCCGACCAGACAGCTGGTGAATAACGGATTGGTCGTGGTGTCACTGCCATTATACGGCAAGCGATGGCGTTTAACGAACTGTTGTGCCACCGATAAATCGATGACAGGAACCACCGGCATTAATTCATGTACGCGATTGATATACGCTTGCCATTTATCCATTAAATCCAATTGGGCGGTTTTATCGTGGCTTAGCACTAACACCGTGAGCGTGCCGTTATAGGCAGCGCTTTTGCACTGTTCAGCAATAGTATTAGCGGTTTCTTTGGTGGGCATTTTCGCCGTATCGACAATAACAAAAAGAATATCGGCTTTACCGGACGATTGTGTAAATGCGGACTTAAGTGACTCGGGACTGTCATAAGTGAATACGGTTGTAGCGGCTTGGTTGTCAGACATGGGAAGTAATGGATACGCGGCATTGAATAGTTGTTCGCTCAACTTTTCAGTGCCCTTTGGATGCGCTATGGCAATGGTATCAAGCGTAGCCAATGAATTATGGCTGCGCAGCATGCGCATTAAAAAAAAGCGATAATCGTTGTCGTTATCGGGGCGAAGGCTTGCAGCAGTTGGGAGTGGTTGGAGGCCCCCTGGAATGAGATTGAGAGACGTCGCAGTCGCAGGACGTCCAATGGCGATGACGGCTCCTGCGGTGTGCATGACAATGCGTGTATCGGTTGTGGTTGACGTGGCGTGTAATTCCACTGCGGTGACGGGTTTATTTGCATCCAACGCAATGATCAGCGGATCCCATTGTAGTGCGGACATACGTTGCGCTGGTCGTTCAAATCTTTCTTCACCGCAAATAAGGGTCGCGCGTACGTCGCAGGGGATATTGACATGAATTAAAATAGCACAGCCATCTTTGCCAACATTTTTGGATGGTGGTGGTGTCATGGTAATGCGGCCGTCGCGGCTGGTGACAATTTGGTCGACGTCTGATGGAATGCCAAAGGGCAGTGAAAAAAAACCAACCGGTAATACGGGTTCGGTAAAGTTTGTATCACCGGGTTTTAGGTGAATAAGTGCGTTTGCCGTGGCTGTAGCGGCTGGAGGCGTGGTCGCATGTATGATCTGATTATAGCGCCGATATAGTTCTGGTCGTAATTTGGGCGGTAGTATGGAATCCAAAGTTTTGCGCGCTTCTTGTTTTTGACCTTGGCTCAACTGCATTTCCGCGGCTGCGATAACCAGTTCGGTGCGATCCATTCGGTTTTGAAATTCTTTACCCAATTTCTGCCTGAGTCCGTCACTGCGCGCCGCGATCTCAGGGGTTGGCTCGACGGAACTAAGCGTCGATGCTGCTTGATCGAAACGCCCAGCCGCGAAATGGTCCTCGGCTTCGGCTAAGCGTGTTTGGGGCGATGGTTTAGTCTGCTTTTCTGACGCAGGTTTAGATGGTGCGAGCAATTGTTGCTGAATGGATTCAACCCGCGCGGTTAAGGTCGGATCACTGGTTAATTGCTCGGTCGTAAGGCTTTTAAATAAGGCATCTGCGGCGGATAATTGTTTCTGATTTAACAACGACTCCACACTATCGAGTGTGGTATAAACCGTTGTATCAACGGTAATCGTTTTCGGTTCTTTGTTGCGCGCACGACCACCCGCTACGATGAGAAGAATTAAGAGTCCAGCGGCAGCAGCCACGATCCACGGCCAACGCCGCTTTTTTTGTTCTGTGGTGACAGGATGGATGGTGGAGGTGGCGTGGTGGCCATCAGGTATCGTCGCATCCAATTTTGGTTTTGCTGTCGATATTCCGGCAGGGGCTTCAACAGGGGTAACGGCAATCGCCGCTTTCAATGCGGCTGAAAATGTTGCCGCATCTGGGAAACGATCGCTGGCGCGTTTGGCTAACATTTTTTCCAGTAAACTATCCAACATTTTTAAATCTGGTCGAAGTTCTGACAGGCGCGGAATAGGTGCGTGTATATGTTGATGTAGGGCCTGAATGGCGCTGGATGCGCGATATGGGGTCGTTCCCGTTAATCCGTGAAATAGTGAGCAGCCTAAACTATAGAGATCAGAAGCCGGCATTGGCATTTCACCGCGGCAGGCCTCTGGCGACATATAGGCGGGACTACCCATAATGGCGCCAGTTTGGGTTAACATCGCAGAGTCATCGGCTTTGGCTAAGCCAAAATCGGCTAATTTTGCCTGTCCCTTTCGCGTGATCATGATGTTATCAGGTTTGATGTCGCGATGAATAATGCCTAATCGATGTGCGGCGGATAAACCCTCGGCGGCTTGGCGATGCATTTCCAACATCTGCCGCGCCGTCATGCGGTGTTTCTTTTTCAGTAATGATCCGAGGCTCCAGCCATCAACAAATTCGAGCACCATTAATACCAGTTCGTTGCCGTGCGGCCCTTTGCAGCGGGCCGTATCATGACAGGCAATCACATGTGGATGGACCAGGCGTCCGAGCGTTTGCGCCTCGCGATGAAAGCGACCGATGTAGTCTTTGTCTTCAGCTAAATGAGGGGCAATAACTTTGATAGCGACTTGGCGATCTAAAGTAATTTGCACGCCCTTATAGACCGCGCCCATTGCTCCACGACCGAGGAGGCTGTCGAAGCGAAAACCGTCGACGGTAAAACCTATTAATGGATCTTCAGGCATGCAGCACTCGCGCCGTGATCCTGTGCGGCAAATGCGGGGGAGCAATTAGCGACTGCCTAGGACCACGAGGGCTGTTTATAGCGCTCATGAAATCTTCATCCAATGATGTTGGCCTGGGCTTGCAGTTTTAGCACAAGCGACCAATTGATCGGCAATGCCTGGGCCATGTTCCCAAAGCACCTGGAACAAACTCATGACGCGTTCTTGTCGGATATTTTTAGGAAATACCTGCCCTTTGAGATGTCCCCAGGCTGGGCGTGCGTTGTCGTGTTGTTGTTGTCGCTTCAGGCTCGCGTCGATTTGACTGAGGTCATGTTGCAGGCGCTTAATGCCAGCCGCTAAACGGCGGACGTTTGCTGGTGTGGCCTGGCTTTGTTTTTGTTCGAGTGCGGTTATGGCCTGTTTAATGGTGGAAATATCTTGGGCAAAGGCATGTGGCGTGGTGGTCATTTCGTTAATTGGCGCATCACCAGACAAGGCATCCGGTTCGCTGTTCCAACGTGCGAGTCCGCGTGCCACTGAGGAGGAAATAAGTGAAATTGAACAACGAGGAATAAGCGTCGGTGTGGTGACCTGCAAAGCCGTATAAAGTGGCGTTAAGAATGCGTGATAAGCTAATTCCCCAGGACCCGCGACATAGGCTTCCGCAGGCAGAGCTGCTTGTTGTAAAATCGGGCGTAAGCTAGCACCTGGGCTTATGATTAATGGTTCTTGCGTAAATAGTGCTCGCGCTTCACTGGCGGTTAATCCCATACGACCATCGGGACGGTCGGCAAATAATGGAGGTTCGTTTAATTCGCCAAAGGGATCAACCTTACCCGCTGCGATTAAACGCGTTCGTAATTGTGCTAATTCAGTTGTCGGCCAGGCATCTAATGCACGTTTAAGGTGTGTTGACCACAGTGGACGCAATTGATGACCTTCAATACACAGCAACCCATGCGTGGCAAATAATTGTTGCAGTAAACGGCACGTCCATTGCCCCATGGTTTCATCTGTGCTTGGACGTTGTTGCTCCAAAAATGAGTGACCTAACCCAGGACCGAGGACGCGCTGCGCATGACTGACGAGCGCTTCCCACCAAGGGGCAGCTAAACGAAAACGTAAACTGGCACGGCCTTCTCCAAGCGTGTGAGCAAAGCGCAACACCTTACCAGATTGATCAATAAAATCTGCGTGACCGGCTTCGCCGACATCGTGATCCTCGGACGCGCACCAAAATATCGGTACTACTTTATCGCCAGTTTGCCGACGTGCTTCTGCCGTGGCGATGGCGTGGCTAATTTTTACTAAGGTGTACAGCGGCCCACCGCCAATGGCTGGCTGTTGGCCAGTAACCACGCAGGTACTCGTGGGCTCACTCAAGATTCGTAAATGCTGACGCGCTGCGGTCGGACGGTCTGCGATTTGTTGCGCAAAACAGGCCAATAACGCAGCTCGATCACGGGGGGGAATCATGCCTGTAGCATTGGCAGCCAATGCCGGTTCGTCCAGCGCTTAGAAATCGACCGCTAACTGGGCTGACAGTCGAGCTTCGCGGGGAACTTCACTGCCGTCGTAGGTGGTCGTATCCAATGACATGGCCCCAGCGACATCGAATCTGATTGCCCACAGATTGATTCCAACGCCTGCATGCACTAAAGCGCCAACATCGTCTTCGGCTAAATTTTGTGAATATCCAGCTCGCAAAGCGAAAAAGCGGAATATGTCCCATTCACCACCAAGTCGAAGCATTTGCGTGTCATAATTTCGCAAGATGGACTCGTTGGTCGTGAGGTCCAGGTCAACCGCGAAGCTTAATGTTTCATAAGGGATGAAGGCGACCCCGGCCATGACCGATGGATCAAGCGTGTAATCATTATATTTAATCGCGCCGACGGTCGGCCCATCAAAAGATGGGGCATTTAGATTTCGAGCGGTTAATCCAAGTTGCAACATGCGCATGCGGAACATAACAGCGAGATCGAGTCCCCAGGTGACGGTTTGTTTATAATTATCGCGCGCATCATTAATTTGATCGGCGGCATCGTCTTTAAAGATTAAAACATCGGAACCGTACACTCGCCCGATCATGCCTTTGAGATTTCCGCCAACGGCAAAGTTTTCATTGATGGCATAACCAAAAGTGAGGGGTATTTCCATGATACCTGCACCGTAAATACGTGCGGCGGTCGTATTATTATCGAGTGTTCCAC
>CANETI010000040.1 GCA_947440715.1 Planctomycetota bacterium
AGCGTTGGTACGGCTGGTTCAGCACAATTCGGCGCGCAACCGTCACCATGCTGATGGTCATGTCCGTGGTCATGTCCGTGCCCGTGATCACCATGTTTCAACGACTCTTCAACATGCGGCAAGAGAATATGTTTGCTGGAAATACGCCACACCATAAAACCGACAATAATGGCAACAAATAATCCACCGATGCCACGCAGAATCGGATAGCGCGCATCTTGAAACGCTAGCCAGGTGGTGAATAACACCGTTGGATTAAGGATAGGGCCAGCCAATAAATAAGTGATCGTATGCGGCAGGGGCAGGCCTTTACGCAGCAAACCGCGCGCTACGGCTAAGACACCGCATTCACAAGCCGGAAATGCCGGTGCGACAATCGCGGTCGCCGGAATACCGAGTAAACCTAAACGTTTGGTCAGCCGCGGTAGCAAGGTCGCTGGCATAAATAATTCAATAATGCCAGCGATTAAGGATCCGATTAATATATAGGGAACGGCTTCTAAGACGATGGAGATGAAATAGGCCGAAAAGGTTTCGTGCCACGGCTGACGCCCGGCGAGCGGCGGGAACAACACGATGGTCAGCAATATCATGCTGATGAATAACGAGCGATTCACGAATGAGCCGCTCTTGGCGTTAGGTGCTAAATTGGGAGTCGGCATCGTGGCCATAGGGCGGCGTAGGTTGGAGTTGGGCGGGAAGGGGCAAGGGTGGGGGCCTTCATGGGTCCGGTAGTCCGGAAGTCCGGAAGTCTTGCGTGATCATTACGTTTGGGGTGGTGGTGCGTTGTCCTTGGGGCTGCAGAAAGGCGGGGCCATTTATTGCCGATACTGGCCCCAGCCTTTCTGGTGCCCTGCTTATACCGTCCAAAGTAGATAACCAATCGATGACCGTGGACTTCCGGACTTCCGGACTTCCGGACTTCCGGACTCATAAAGGACTTCCGGACCTCTAAGGGTTCCCTGATGTCCCTTGTCTCCCCCAATCTCGGTAATACATAGTAATACATGCGCCTACTCATTATCCTTGGTTTGTTTGTCTCGTTAGCGGCTGCGGAAACGGTGCCGCTGCGCGTGGTGTGCACGACGACGATTATAAGCGACATTGTCAAACAGGTTGGCGGGACGCGAGTGCAGGTGGTGAGTTTGCTGAAACCTGGCGTTGATCCACATACCTTTCAACCGTCGCCAGACGATGTGAGCGTGATTGCTTCAGCGCGGGTTGTCGTAGTGAATGGACTTGGTTACGAAGAATGGATTGAGCAATTAATTAAACAGGCGGGCATGCCGCGAGATCGCGTGGTGGTCGCAACAACGGGTATTGAGCCAATGACCGCAGGCGCACATCGCCATGACGGACATGCGCACGGCAGTGATCAAGACCCACACGCTTGGCATGATGCAAAAAATGGCATGCGTTACGCCGCTAATATTCGCGACGCATTAATCACTGCTGATCCAGCAGGCGAAAAAGATTATTCCGCATGGACGGAATTATACCAAGCACAGTTGCGCGTCATGGATGCCTGGATTCGCAAGCAAGTAGCAACAATTCCGCCAGAGCGTCGCGTCCTGGTGACCAGCCATGATGCCCTGTCTTATTTTGCTCGTTCCTATGGTTTAGAGGTCGTTCCCGTGGAAGGCATTGCTACTGGACAAGAACCGAATCCCGCGCGTTTTTCTGAGTTAATCGCAACCTTGCGTAAACGAGGCATTCCTGCGGTATTTGTCGAAAATTCTGCCAGTCCACGCACCGTAGAACGGCTCGGCCTTGAGGCGGGCGCGCGCTTGGGCGGGGTCTTATTAGCCGATAGTTTAGATACCGCAGGCCGTCTGGGGGACAGTTACCTGGGATTATTTATGCACAACACGCGAGTAATTGTGGGTGCATTGCAGTAAGGTAATGAGCTACGCTAGGCGATCACTCGTTCAGCGGCAGCATAAAATTTAGCTTAAAACTTTTCGCTCCACGCGCCGCGTGATATCATTCCGCTTACCTGAGCGGGTGAACCATCGGGGCGTATAATATGCATATCTTCAATTTTAATCATTTCCCCGGCACGTAAGAGTCCGAGATATAATTCGAGGCCGTCATTCATCTGAGAGTTTGCGTTCAGCGCGATCGGCTTGGCGATAGCGAAACCATACGTTGGTAACAAGGTGGGTGTGATCGTCGCATGAGGCGCCTGCACCACGACGCGCACAGGATTGGTAAAGTCGATAAAATCGCTGTCGCCCTGATTGCTGACCATGAGTGCATAATGATTATTGCCGAGTGGCTGAATGCGTGGCACCACGCGGGCTTGGCTGATGACATTCGTCGCAGCGGCCACGACTTGATTGATGCTCAGTGATTTCGTTGATTCGCGGCCAGGTAAGCGAAAAAGCAAAACGCCCTGACAAAATCGTGGTTGTAGGCGGTTGATGGTGTTAAATTCAGCGGCGAGTCCTTGTGGAGTGGCTCCAGCAAAGGCAACGTGTTGTCCCGCTTCAATACTGTAACCGGCAACTTTTACGGCTTGGGGAAAGCGTACTTGGATAATATTTTCTTGTCGATGAAATACGGCTGTGACCATACCCCCTGCGCTTAATGCTTGCTCTGGTGACATGGCAATGGCGGGCTTCAACAACGTACCGTCTTTGGCATAGAGACTGCATTGTTCGTAAGTGGGTAATCCAATGCGATACGGACGACCAACGGCTTCTAATTTTGGTATGGCCCACTCTAAATCGGGTGCACCCAATAACGGCGTAGTTCCAACCGGATCAAAGGGCACGTAGGTATTATAGAATTGCGGGGCAACCAGATCGACGACGTGCATGAGTTCTGATAATTCACGGCTGTGAATCCAATCGACTAACATGGTAATGGATAAATGAATGTCAGAGGGCAGCGTTAGGCGTAATTGTCGCAGGAAATCAATGTAGGCGGGTAATTTTTTTGTTGGTACATCGCAATCAATTTGCAGGCCAATGGTCGCCATCGTGCAATTGCGTTCCCAGCCACTGAGAATGATCGGAATGAGTAGGGGCCCCAGATCAGGAGTCATTTGTTTTGCGAGAGCCGCATCGATGCGAACTACTAAATGCTGGCGTTTTCCTGGAATGGGTGAAGAGGGACGTCCTTCAGGTTCCCATGTGGGTGCGGGTGTGGTGCCACGAATAAATCCACACAGTGAAAAAATGTCGCGGCTACCCAGTCGATCGAGTTGGGTTAATTCATGCGTGCTTAATAAACGATTGGCACCCCAGTCCCAATAATCAATTGGGACACTCGTTAATGGGATTGTGGTTGGCTCCATTGTTTGTGGCCAATTTCCAGCGACGAGCAAGGAGCAGACGGTGGCAGCAATCAGCGCTAATACACCAGTTAATCGCCGCGTCGATGTGTCGGCTACTTGTGGATCACTAGGGTCATCATTCATGATGATGCGCAGGCATAATTAATATTTTTTCCATGGTTGATGCCGCTGTCGAATCATCCGTCTCAGCAGATTTAGCCCAGATGATCAAGTGGATCTCCATATCCGAGCACCACCAAGGTGCAGGCTTCAACCACGCGCACACCGCGCGCTCGCGCCGCACTCGTTAACGGTTCACCATCGGCTCCTGGGTTTAGCCATAATACCGTTGGTGCACAGGCGATGATGTCGTCCAACATGGCCAAGCCAGCGGTGGGGTTTACATACATGCAGATAATACTCGGTTTTCCCGGTAATAGCGAAAGGCTTTTATACACCGGGCACTCGGCAATCACGCCACCCGCTGGGTGGACAGGCCATACCGTATAACCTTGAGCGCGGTAACGTATCACCGCTTGATGACTGTATCGCTCTGGTTTGTTGGAAGCGCCAACGATGGCAACGGTGCGTGGAAGAGATGGTGAAACAGCAGACATCGAAACTCCTCGCTAACAGAGTAGGCCCATTACCACCTTGCTCAGATGCGTGTCGGCTGCCAGCATCGGACTTTGCCAAGGACGGCAAGTATTTAGGAGATCACGGATGTCGCATGAGCTGATGCAGGAACTTTCCACGTGGTTGGAGCAATGTGCAACAGAGACCATTTTCCCAGGCCGACTACGGTTGTTCTGCGACGAACGCGTTGCCCATGTGTTATCGGCGCCACAGCGAGCGATAGCTAATTGGCAAGGTGCCACAGATGGGTGTCTCTTTGGTGCTGCGTGCGGCGCTGCATTTATGGAAAATCAGCGCCATGGCCATGTCGTTGTGCTGTTGCCGACACGTGCGTTACAAGATGAGCAAGTACGAGGTGCCGCTCATTTAGCGGTACGCTTAGCGCTGAAGAAAATGACATTAGTTATTGTTGGCACGGACGTATCGGACAGTGATTGGCTAATTGAAGCAGGTTGGAGCCGTATTGGTGGCGGTTTGGTTGTCAGTCATTTGTTGCCGCCGACGGCCAGTTTCGCGGTAGCGCCAGCGCGGTTGCGTGAAGAACATCAGCCGGTTCATTTAGCATCGTTATTGCCAGGCGATTTACCGGCGTGGCCAGTGGACGATTTAAGTGTGCCATTGGCATCAATCGCTGATTGGTTGTCGTGGATTGCTCTGCGTGAACCGCATGTGGTGGTCGCGGATATTGCTACTCCTTGGCGTAATGTTGCACCCAGTGCGGTCTTATTGGCTGCATTAGCGCAATTAGCGAGTGAAGGGCGACGCGTATGTTGGCGCGTGCCAACGGGCACCAGCTTATTCCCGTGGTTGGCCGTCATGCACGATATTGGGCGTCGTGGTCATGGAATAAAATTAATCGTTGCAGCACGTGATTTACCAAACCGTCCGCAATTAGCAGCGCTGACCGGTTGGTGGGTATTGGTGCCGAATGATGTCGGCGAAGCGGCGGCGATGTTGGCGTTTACCTTGGCCTGCGATGATCCCGTTTTGTTGGCGTTACCAGCCGCGATGCCTGTTCCTTTGCCTACTTGGATAGCAGGACAGGCATATCTACCAGGAAGTGGGCGCTGGCTATGCCATGGCCCACAGGCCACCATCGTCTGTGATTATCGTACGTTGATTGCCGCAACCCAAGCGGCGACGGAGTTGAGTCGCGAAGGCATTCATGCTGGCGTGTTAATTTGCTCGACGCTCATTCCTTTACCGATTGGTGACCTCGATCACATTCCACCGGCACCAATTATTGCGTGTGGGAATGACCTGGGTGTGGCATGGTCATCCGCCATGATCGACCGCGATTTGTCTATCAGCACGGTCGATGACGGTATGAATGCACAGGCAATTATCGAATTAGTAAAAGCGAAGCGACGGCGGTAACAGAATTTATCTTGCTGATGTCTTCCGTGACCGTTGAAAAAGCCTTTACGTTATTGGACAGGCTGTGATTCGATCCAACCTTCAAGCCAGGTGGCGATTTGTAATCCAGCGCTATTGGCGGCTAATTCAATCGCTGCGGCTTCATCGTTGAGTCCTGCGCTATAACATATGCCGGACCATTGGTTAATAACCGAACCATGTTTTGACGTCAGCATGACGTTGCCGGAAATAGTAATATTCCAGCGCGTGGCGATGCCGCGTGAATCACTGCCGATGGCTTGAATGACTTCTTCGTCAATGGTGAGACTGAGTTTGGCTGAACCGGCTGGGTTAACGTTCCAGCCTAATTTACTTTCAATGGCGGCAGCGACTTCTTTTTGCAAATAACCTTGTGAGCGTACCACGTTGGTGGCATTTGAGGTGATGACGACACGAACTGGTTCGCCGAGCGGTTTCACGCCAGCCAAACGATACGAACAGCTCGATAGTGTGATGAGCAGGCACAGGGCGACCAATACGAATAAGAACCGCATCATGGAGCAATGGGTGCTGGCGGTAGTGGTTGTGGATTGCCGAGTTCTGCGGCAGTTGGCAGCGGTAATTCTGCTAACTCACGTTGTGCCGTGCGGCCGTCTTCTGAACCACTATCACGACGAATAACTTCGCGATAATAATAGCGCGACGCTGGTAGCCATGGGCGGTTTGAATGGCCTTTCGGTGTGGCGAGCCAAGCGAGACCTGGCGTGACGCGATCGCGATACCAACGAGCGACAGCCAAATCGCGGCCTTGATGCCAACCGCGGATGCGTTTGCGATAGGCTTCGATGATTTTTATTTTTTCAACATCACCAGCGGCTTCAATTTCGGCTTGGTCGATAACCGCAGCAGCGCTGATTAAAACACCGACATCGTAGTGTTGGCCGCGATAGGACACTAAATAACTCAGTGCGCGTTCGCATAACGCGGTGAAGACGAGTGAATGCGTTGGATAAGTTTCGCAAAATTTTTCATATTCACGACGAGCGAGGAAAATATCATCTTTATCTCCGCTACGTAACAGTGAGCGAGCAAGTCCAATGGCGGCGCGTGGAGCAATTTCAATGCGATCTCCGTGAAGTTCCATGAAACTAAAGAGGCGATTTATTTCACTAGAAAAGGATGAACTGCCTAAACGAATAACGTCACGAGGATCTTCTGCTTCTAAATCGATAGCCGCAGTAAAATTTTGTGTCCGTTCTGTGGCATCCATGACTTCTAACATGGTTGCTGGCATATTATTGTAATCGGGGATGTAGTACCACAGCTCATAGAGGCGATTATTCATATCCGTAATATTTCCGCGCCGCGCATTAGCGATAACCTGTATGGCCAATAAATCGCCAGCCGCTTTTGTATAGGGATAGGCACTAAAACCATCGGAGCCTAACCAAACCGTGCGACGTTCGCGCGAGGGGGAAACAATCCACCATTGAGGTGCAGCCCAATGCCAAGCGCTTTCTAAAGGTTGTGATTCGCCGGTTTCCAACATCGCTCGTGCTTGGCGAACATACTCAACCGCGCTTTGCTCTTGTGCTTCACTGACCAAGCCGTGACTACGTGCCAGTCGGTATTCGGCGGCTTTTTCGCGAACGCGAGTGACAAAACGCGTTTCAATATCGCTATCGCTGACGTCCGCCGAGGGATTAGTTGCGGCATCAAAGGCTGCGCATGGGAGGCAACCCACGAAACAGAACGCTACCGTGAGAAAAAATAGCTGCACAAAACCGGTTAACAAACGCATGCGCGGCAGTGTGGAGTTGAAGGAAGGGGTGCAATGTGGAAAGCCGTCGGTGCCTAACGGCCATCGGCGGCTGGTGAGCGTCTGGCTGGGGGAGGTTGTTGATAAACACAACGTTTCGCCAATGAGCTGTAAATTTATATGTAACTACTTTCCGCAAATGATCTTATGGTATTTTTACAGTGTTAAAGTGGTCCGCGACCTGCTTGGAACGCTTTGTGCGTTCGATGGAAAGAGGGAGATAGCCATGTTGATCGACGATCGTTTAAAACTGATGTCACGACTCATGGATGTGTCGGCGCTCAAAGCCCAGGTCCATGCGGGCAACATCGCGAATCAAAATACGCCAGGTTATCGCGCAAAGGCGGTGGCATTTGATCAAGCCTTTGAACAAGCGTTACGCGATCAAGGTGCCGATGAGGCAACGGAAGTGGAAGCGGTAATTTACGAACCACAAAACACTCAAGTTCATGACGACGGAAATGATGTGTCGCTTACTCAAGAAATCATGGAATCAGCTAAAAATCAGACCATGTACAATACTTATTTAGCGATGGTGAAGGGCAAAATGCGCCTGTTAAATATTGCCGCCGGTCAGGCACCTGGAGGTTAATTATGCCAGTAAACAGCTTATTTGGTGGTGTGGATGCCAGTCGCTCAGCCCTGGGTGCTGAACAATTGCGCATGACGGTGGCAGCGGAAAATCTTGCCCACGCCGGTGATACGGCGCGTTTGGCAAATGGTTTACCGTACGCGCGCCAGCGGGTGTTGTTTAGCGCAGTGATGGACGCTCAGGGCGATACCACTGGCCAAGTTAATTCCCAAGTGGTCGCAAGTCCCCGCTACCTCCAACGTTATGACCCGGACCATCCCGATGCCGATGCGGCTACCGGTATGGTTAAGGAACCGGATATTGATCCGATACTAGAACTCACGGACTTGCTGGTGGCGTCAAAAGCCTACGAATCCAATGCCAATGCCGCTCGCGGACTCCTGCGCATGCATGAGAATGCCTTGCGCTTAGGTGAATCGTGATCGATCTTAACCCAAGGTAGACTATGAGCACACCGCTCGACCCATTACGCAGTTTGTATGGCAGTGGCATAATGCCCCCAGGCGCACCGATCGTGCAGCCAGGTGCCGCAAACGAACCACGCACCGTCGAGGGCAAAACCTTCGGTGATGTGATGCAAGATTTCGTACAACAAGTTGACCAAACACAAATTCAATACGACCAAGCAATCGACGCGGTTCAACGCGGCGAAAGCGATAATTTACATCACGTGATGTTAGCCCAAGGCCAAGCGCAATTATCCCTGAAATTGGCCGCTGAAGTTCGCAATAAATTAGTGGAAGCGTATAAAGAGGCGATGCGGACGCAATTCTAGTTGGGTCCTTTAGAAATCCGGAAGTCCGGAAGTCCGGAAGTCTACGGTCATCAATTAAATATCTACTTTGGACGGAATAAGTAGGGCAGCAGAAATGCTGGAGCCATTGTAGGCAAAATTGGCCCCGCCTTTTTGTAGCCACAAGGGCAACGCACCACACCTTCAGATGTAATGATCACGCAAGACTTCCGGACTTCCGGACTTCCGGACGTCGAAATGACGGCCCTCAAAAAATATGGTACGCCCTTCGCTTAGGTATAGATTACGAGGCTACTATGTCGAAAATCTGGCAACAACTGCTGAATATTTGGAGTCGCTTAGAAATCGCACAGCGAGCCACCATTGTTTTGGTGATGCTGGGGGCGGTTGCGGGGCTTTTTTCTATGTCTTATTTCGTTGGCAAACCCAGTTATCGCGCATTAGCGAGCGATTTGGGTCAGGCGCAGGTTGCCGAGATTGTTGCATATCTCGACACCAACCACATTAGTTACCAACTTGCTGATCGCGATACGACGGTTTTGGTACCATCGAAGGATCTTTATCGTCTACGCAATGAATTGGCTGAGCGTGAATTGTTAACTGATAGCTCAAAAGGTTTTGAAATCTTGTCGAAGGGCAACATGTGGGATTCGACCTTTAGCGAACATAAAACTTATGACCGCGCAGTTGCCGGTGAGCTAGAACGTAGTTTCCGCGAATTATCCGGCGTACGTTCAGCGCGGGTATTAATTGACCGTCCGCAACCGAGTCCATTCCTGGGAGATGATTCAGCAAAACCAAAAGCCTCGATCAAGCTGGATATGTCAACGGGACGTCGATTAACCGAACGCCAAATCGCTGGTGTCGTGCGACTGACGGCAGGGGCAATTGCTGGGCTCATTCCAGACCGTGTGGAAATCATGGATAACCATGGATTACTCACGCAGTCGGCGGCCGATAGCTCAGCGATGATGGCGCAAACCACGTTGGATGCCGAATCTGCGCGCGATAATTATTTAACTCGTAAAGCGCAAGAACAGTTAGATGCAACGCTTGGACCTGGCCGCAGCATGGTGAAAGTGACGACCAAACTCGACTTTAATAAACGCTCGACCGCGTCTAGTGATCCTGGCAAGTCGGTGTTGCTTAAAGAAAATACCACAACCAACGACGAGAAAAATCCCATTGTGTCGAACGGCGGCGTTGCCGGAACTCAGCCAAACGTCGAAGGCGCACCCGCACCAGCTGGTGGGGCACAAATTGGCACCAAAACCATGGAGGAAACCCGCAACGAATATGTCGTGGGTAAAAGCACGATCACCCAAGAGGATGAAGTTGGTCGCATTTCAGCGATGACCGTTAGTATTTTACTGGATCATAAAAATATCAAGGTGGCCAAAAAAGACGAAAAAGGACAGCCAACTAGTGAGATGGAAGAACAGCGGATAGAATACACCGAGGCCGAGCAAGCACGCTTTCGTGACCTGGTATTGAATGCTATTGGTTATAATTCGGCAAAAGGGTTGGCCTTAAAATTGGAAACGGCAGAAAAAGTCGAGCCACGTTTTAGTGCCACCGTCCAAAGTATGGCCATGTATCGCGAACCAGCGTTGGAAGTGACCCAAGCAGGCATGACGATTCCTTATATGCCAGGAGCCACTGCCGATTGGATTGGCTATGGCCTTTCAGCATTTGTTGCCATTACGTTGCTAATCATTGCGCGTGGCCAATTGAAGCGCAGTCATAAGGCCTGGAGTGAAGCGGAAGCGCGTGCCAGAGTCGATGAGGAACAGCGGCGTATCGATGGACAGAAACCCGATCCTAAAGTGTTGGAAGCGCGTGAAGAAGAATCGTTACGCCAACGCCGGGCTGATTTAAAATCACAAATCAAAAAGCGTGTGTTGGATGATCCCGCTAGTGCGGCGCAAATCATTCGTCGCTGGTTACACGAAGGTTAAAGGGTGATACTGTGAGCGACAAAGAAACGGAATCATCGACGGTAGAGGGCATGGCTGGCCGGCAGAAAGCCGCAGCGTTTTTATTGTCACTCGACAGTGAAACCGCCGCCGCAGTGATGCAGCGCATGAGCGAACGTGACGTGGCCATGTTGTCTGAAGAGATGACCCGCATGGGGGACATTTCTGGTGAGGACATGGAAAAAACGCTTGATGCTTTTACCAAGAATATGGGTCTCGATCGGGTTGCCGTTGCACCGATGGTGCAGGCAATTCTTGAACGCGCTCTCGGCAAAGAGCGGGCGAAAGACATGCTGGAAAAAATCAGTAAACAAACGCGCGATGCGGAACCATTTCGCTCATTGATGAGCTTGGATGCGAAGCAAGTTGCGACGTTATTACGCGGTGAACACCCACAAGTTTTAGCGATCGTCATTGCCTATTTAGATCCGCTGGTGGCCAGCGAATTATTAAAGGGATTGCCAGAAGATTTACGCTATGAAGTCATCAAACGCATTTCCTCAACCGAAGAGATGCCGGCAGATCACATTCGTCAAGTCGATGAAATGTTGGAAGTGCGCGCCTATGCCTTAGGTTCCCGTCAAAGCGATAGCACGGGCGATAGTCGCTATAAAACCGTGGCGCAAATGCTTAATGTCAGTGAACCGAGTTTGACGAAATCTATTCTTGATCGTCTTAATCGCGAATCTCCAGAAATAGCCAGCCAGATTCAATCACTTATGTTTGTGTTCGAAGATCTGTTGAAAATTAGCGACAAAGACATGCAAAAAGTGCTGGCCGAAATCGACAAAGCCGACTTGGCCTTGGCGCTCAAAGCTGTTCCACCCGAGTTGTCACAAAAATTACTCGGCAATTTGTCAGCACGTGCACGCGACAATATCACCGAAGAAATCGAAACGCTTGGACCACGTCTACTCAGCGATGTCGAAGAAGCGCAAAAGCGTATTTTGCAACAAGTCCGTCAATTGGCTGACAAGGGCGAAATTCGTATTCAACGCGGTGGCGGCGAGGTGATGGTATGA
>CANETI010000041.1 GCA_947440715.1 Planctomycetota bacterium
TCGGGTTATTCCCCGTCCAAACCGACCGATGTGCGGTGGGTAAAAAGCCTCAATTGGCGCATCAACGGAGACGGGATTAATCCGTTCGGAAATGGTTTATTGGAAGATTGTTTTATTCGTACCCAGGACGATTGCCTGTACGTTTCTGGTCGGGGAATCCGGCGAATCGTTTTGTGGAACGACTTTAATGGTTCATCCTTCGTCCTATCCAGTTTACCGCAGCTGACCGACCGCACCTTAGTGGTAGAAGATTGCGACGTCATTTATTCCAGAGCATCTTGGCACAAATGGGGTGGCGGACGAGTTTTCAACATGCGCGGTGAAGGCAAAGGCGACTGCGGTGCAGGCGTCATTTTCCGCAATATTAATATCGAAGACCAACGACCAACCCTGCAACAATTCTTTATCAACATGACTATCCCAAAGCCTTATTCGAACGATGCCGAAACCAGAGGTAAGGGCAATTGCGCCAATATCATTTTCGAAAATATAACAATCGCAGCACCCAGCGTTGTCAGTGAACCGCAAATACTGTGGGGAGCAGAAAACGCCCGCATCCAAAATCTGGTATTTAAGAATCTGACGGTGGGCGGAAAAGCGATTACTGACGCAAATTTTTTTAAGACGAATGCCTTTGTTGAAAATCTAGTATTCGAGCCAAATTCTAAGGGCGCAAAATAATTAAATGACCGAATAATTTACAGCGGCTTTCTTGATGTCCGGACAGAGGTCCCGATATCGAATGGTGTCGTCCTTTAAATTAATCGGTGTCAATATTTTCACGCGTGAGTCGTGCGATGCCGATCGATCGGTATCTGCAATCATTGGCTACCGACACCACCGACCTTCATTTTCAGTCCGTAGACTCCCTTCGATGCGGTAATGAACAGCAGTTTCTTGTCCGCGCCGCCAAAACAGATGTTGGCGGTCCAGCCTTCTGGGACTTCGATGTGTTGGATTTGTTTGCCCGACGGATCGAACACCGTAACGCCCTTATTAGTCAGGTAGAGGTTGCCCTGATCATCGAGCGTCATGCCGTCGCTGCCCATGTCGCAGTGCAGCTTCTTTCCGGACAACGAACCGTCTGCCGCGATGTCGTAGCGGTAGGTTTTCTTGCCCTTGATGTCAGTGACGTAAAGCAACTTGCCGTCGGGTGAGCCTATGATGCCGTTGGGTTGTTGCAGGTCGCCAATCACGCGCACTAGTTTATCGCTGCCTTTCGCCACGCGGTAGACGCCTTGCACGTCTTGCTCCGACGGGCCGCGTTTCCACCAGTCGCGTTTGTAGAATGGATCGCTGAAGTACAGCGCGCCATCGGGATGCACCCACACGTCGTTGGGCGCGTTGAGCAATTTGCCGCCGTAGGTGCTGAACAACACCGTCGTTTTTTTGGTCTTCACGTCGATCGACCACATTTCGTTCTTCTCGTCGGCACAGGCGATGAGTTTGCCCTCGCCATCGAAACACAGGCCGTTGGAACGGCCTGCCGGTTTCATGAAGGTCTCCATCTTGCCGTCGACCGTCCACACCATGATGCGATCGTTCGGTTGATCGGTGAAGAAGATGTTGCCCTTGGCGTCTGCCGCCGGGCCTTCAGTGAAAGAGAACTCGCCAGAGATTTTTTCCAGCTGCGCTCCCGGCGCGACGATGGTGCTGGCGGAGAAGTCCTGCGCCGACAGCGGCGCGACGAGCAGCGCGGCAAGGCCGAATACGGTTGGGACCAAGTGACGGAGAATGAAGCGATGAGACATAAGGTTTCCTTCGCGTGGTAGATGAGTGCTACGCTCTGACGGTTTGCACCGTTGCCCAGAAACCTGTCACAGCTCTTTCGTCCTGCGTATCGCACGCTGCAGCAACAACATCAGGGCAACTGGTCGGTCGATGTTGAGGATTTCAATGGGTTGCATCAAAAAGACAGGCATCATATACCGCGAAGGCGTGCTTTTTTCGTCAACAGAAACAAATAATTAGTTGCGGCGTGGATGCCGTTTTAAGGCAAACGATTAAGTCGACGTATCGACCAGTCGAGGGCGAAGAGTGTGACAATAACCAGTAATGCCCACCACGTGTCCCACCAGCCGGTAATGGAGCTGATACTTTCGGCGCGGGATAAATCAGGCAGTTCGGCAACTAATTTTTCTGCGTCAGTATGATATTGCCCACCAACGCCTGCGACGAGGGCGGTGAGTCCAGCGCGATCAATACGCGGGTCGCGTAATTCATCTGATGGTGGCAACACCACTAATTGATCACTGTCGACGGTGCGCGAATCAATCCCGGATGCGACTTCTAGGGTCCAGGTTCCTGGGGCTGGCGCTGGGACGCGTAAGGCGAAACCATCATATTCATTATTGAGGCGTAATAATTGTTCTTGGCCACCAGCCGCAGTTAATCGCACGGTTACCGAATCAGGTCGAGTTTCTGGCCGACCGCCATTCGGACTCAAAAATAAACTTAGTGGTTCTCCGCTGACGGCACGACGTGGGTTGGCAAATAAACGCCAAGCATGATTGCCAGCGCGCCGACCAGAGGCAACAAAACGTAAGAGCTGACTATGAAAACGATGTAAATATAAATCACCGACCGTACGTCGCCATCGCCACGTATCGTCGATGCCGATAAATAATGAGCGACCAACACCATAAATACGACTGACCACTAAGGGGACTTGCAGTTGATTTTCGATTAAAACTTCTGCGGTTGGTTTGGTCTTGAGCACTGGCGATGCGCCCAACAACTTGGGTAGTCGCGCCCAATCGGAGTCGCCCGAATCCAGCAAGCCAAGTTGCTCTGCCGAGGCGGTGCGGTTAGCGCTATGACCACCGCCACTGAGGTAGCCACGACTAATCGTTTGTGCGTCAGGTAATTCGACGGGAATTAGTCCACCCAATTTAGAATTTACAAATCCAGCAATAGCGCCGGTTTCTCCAGGCAACCACACTAAACCAACGGCGTTGAGTCGCACAGCGGCATCGATGCTGGTTAAATCACTATCGCGTAAGGCATCCGGTCCAATGTCACCAATAACGACCACATCGTATTCACGTAATTCAGCAGGCGTGAGGGGGAGACGCGCTGGTCCAACTTCGGAGTCAGAACCTTCGCCCCAGCGGCGCCATCGACCTTCGGCTAAATAGGTGTGAACGGTAATAGTTTTGTCACGCTTAAAGGCTTCGCGTAAATAACGAGTTTCATAACGCGGACGGTTTTCTAAAATAAGGACACGCAATTTACGTTCGCTGACACTAACGCCCATGTCGAGTTCAGCACGGCGGAGGTCGCTGGCGTTGCCATGTTCAGCAACGACGCGCATTTTCGCGCTTCCTTCGCGGTTAAAAATGGCTTCTAAGCGCACTTCGCTGGTGGCCATGGTGGCGCTTTCACCAGACGGTGCAGCGACGGTGGTAACGATGGGTTGTTCACCTTCGACCAAAACGGAAACCGTAATTGGTCCGGCAGCGAGTGCCCGGCTCGATAAACGCACCACGATGGGTTCACGTTCGCCGAGGGCGACTGCGCGATTGACCTGCACTTCGTCGATGATGAGTTCCGGTTCGACGCTTTCGCTGCCAGTAGCGAGGACCGACAAGGCCATATCGCGTCCACGCCAAGCACTTGGTAAAGCAGCAAGTCCGCTACCCGTGGTGACGCGTCCATCGCTGACGACAATTAAACCATCTGGTCGCACATCGGCGACTAAACGTGCTAAATCATCGCCAATGGCACTGCTGGTGCCGTTCGCACTCAGCGTGGTGGTGCGCAAGGTGTCGCCATCAATGCCGCCCGGTGTGCCACCGATACCACGATATTCCACGGCGATGGGTTGCGTGTCGGGGCGATTATGAAGTGCGCGCGCTAATGCGCTGGCGGCTTCGATACGTTGCGCCGCAAGCGTGCCGTCGGTGCGGCTCATGGAGGCGGAACGATCAATCGCGACTAAGACGCGGCCAGGTAAAATGGTAGTGGTGGTGGTGCGCCACGCGGGGCCAGCAATCAACAATACTAATGCCACCATGGCTGCCACTCGGCACCAACGTGCAAATCCACCGGCAATTCCTGGAGCGGTGGGGCCGTAGCGTTTCCACGCAAACCAGGCGACTAAAACGATGGCGGCAATGACCACCAACATATGCCACGAAGCGGGCGCGTGTTCAAAAACAAAATCAGTCGCAGTAGCGTTCATGCGGCAATATTGCCTGTCTTAAAATTTTCACCGCTGTTAGCGGCAGCGTGATCGCTGCGACTGCCATAGGCTTTCCCAGCCCAAGCGGCAAATAATCCCTCACCGACGGCGGCCATTAAAGCGGCGATGGCGATGGCTAAGGACCAATCGCTCCCAGGTCGTTTTGGTAAGGCTTCAGCAAAGGTGCTGACCGCGCCGCGTGGCACGTCTTGTTGTAGGATACCTTCCGTTTGACTAGGGACGACGACGATCGCGCGTTGGTCTTTATTTAGCCAGGCACCGGGCGCCAATAATAATGGCTGACCAGCAATAACTGACAGGGATTGAGCGCCACGACGTAAAATAGTATTGCTCGCCGCTGGTTGTCCGGCTTGCCAAAAAGTCGGCATGGCTAATTCCGCAGTCACCCGTCGAGCTAAACGATTAATCCACAAGGGGAACGTGCCGCGCGCACGTAAACTTTCATCCGGTACTAAATCGGTGAGTTCGACAATTAGGTGTCCGCCGCCAATAGGTAGTCGCACCATTAAAGGTGCTTCACCAGCCCACAGCACGGGGGTGGTTGAGGTTGGCAGCGTGAAAGAAGGAACCGATTCGCGAACGCCGACTCCTAACACTTCATCAATATCAGTTTGACCAGTGCGATATGCACCACCCGGACGTTGACCATCACCATCACGAATATCGCTAACGAGTTCACGTAAATCTTGGTCTGCGCGCAACAGTGCTAATGGTGCCCACAACACACCGCCGGTGCGCAGCCAATCCGCAATGCGTTTGCCATCAGCGACGGGAGTGCGCAAGGCTAATAAACCATCGTTTGGCATTGGTTCAGCGGCGAGGGCGGGGGCTTGAATAATTTTGCGATTAAATGCCGCATCATCAGCCATCAATGAGGCAATTAAATAATCGGTATGATCGCTCACCGCTAAAATTGGAACTTGGGCGCGGACCTGGATCGGTAATTCCAAAATATTATCGTACAATAATCCCGTATCGATCAGACGTAAACGCAGGTTATGAGAACCAGCGGACATCGGCGGCAAAGCCACGTGTAAACGTCCTGCGGCAGTGGTTGCACCGCTGATGGGTAAATACGCGCCGTCATCAATGGCTAATTCTACGCCGGACGCTTCACCGGTGACTAGCATGACTAATTCACCTGGTTGCTCTGGGCGTAAATCACCGAGTGAAGTAATGCCGGCTACCACCGCATTTGGACTTTGTTTACCGGCCACTAAGCGCGACAGCGTGCGACAACGTGGTGTCAGCAGCGCCGTTAATTGCGCCGCGTCATCCTGCTGAAAATCGGAAATTAATACGACGTCGGCACCATTGCCAATAAAGCCAGTTAATTGATTGGCTAATTCTCCGGTGCTGGCGCGTTCTAGGCCGCCTGGTAATTCGCTCACATCAAGTCGTCCTAAGGCGGTGCGCAAATCATTGGTCGACCCAACGCTAAATTGTTGCACATCATCAGCGACACCGACTAACGTCACTGAGCGATAATCTAATTCAACGGTGGCGAGTAAGGCTTTGACGCTGGCTAAGGGGCCTGGATCGGATCCACGTGCACCCATTGAGGCACTGCGATCAATGACCAGCACCAGACGATCACCGCCGCCAAAACCGGGCAAGGCAGGGCGTGCGATGGCCAATGCCACTAAGAGCACAATTAAACAGCGCAAAAACAGCAGTAGTAAATTGGTGAGGCGGTAGCGCCGTTGAGCCGCTTGAGCTGCTGCCAACAACCACCGCATGGCAGCCCATGGTCGTGGCCGAGGCCGCTGACGTAGCAATAAATGAATTAAGATTGGGACGGCAATGGCCGTCGCCCCCCACAGCAGCAACGGATGTAGCGCGGTGATCACGGCCCGCAGGTGTAGCTATCCACTCCACAGGGGCTAGTGCGAAACAGGAGGTGCGCTCGGAAGGGTTCATTTCACTTGGGACGTCCGACGTCCGATGTCCTAGGTTTGAAGTCCGACATCGGACATCGGACCTATGAAAAAAAACATAGGACCAAAAAAGCCCGTGTCTCCCAAGGGCTTTGGAAGCTCATCAACCTTTTCCTTGCTGTAGGTGGGGGTTAGACGGCATACTCTTGCCATGGCTTTGCCGTTCTTCAGTCGACTGCCTGTGCTGCTCTTGGCGTTGCTTCTCGTGTTGGGAGTGACCATGCCAGCGGTGGTGGCGTTAGATTTGCCATCAGGAGTCGTGGCGCTGCCCGCTGACACCAGCGAACAAGTTCCTTGCGGTGGAGCAGCGGTGGTCATTGGTCGTGATGGTTTGGCGCTGACATTATTAGAGGCTTTACCAGCCAGTGCGCTAAAAATAGCAAGTAAAGAAGAAGGACAGACACGAATTACGGTAGTTATTGCAGGCGGTTTACGTCGCACGGCAACCATTCAGCGACGCGGTACATTAACCACCGCTGTGCTGCTGAAAATAAATGACCTGCCAGCCACTATTACACCGATGACCATGGGCGATGGTGCAATCGCCAAAGTCGGCGACGTCGTGTGGACAGCCGGGAATTCTTTTGGCGCTATGGAAGAAGACGGCGCACCAGCGCTGAGTCGTGGCATTATTAGTGGCCGCTATGAGATTGGCGCGGATAGCCCGCCGGTACGTGGTCGTGCCGGACGAGAATTATCGACTTATCGTGGTGAAGTGCTGGAAATTGACGCGGCCCTGAATGATGGCAATCAAGGTGGCGCAGTTTTGGACGATGCTGGGCGTTTGATTGGTTTGGCTAGTTTGGGCACCGCACGCCAACGAAAATTGGGAACAGCGATTCCGATACATTTAATTTTGCGTGATTTAGCATTATCGTTAACGATCGATGCCGCGCTTGCTCCACCGGCGAACCCGCAAATGCAAGGTCTCGTACGCAGTGCTGGCGCGATTGCGCCTGGATTGGCGTTGGTTTATATGGAACGGGTTAAAGGCCCTGGGAATCCACAATCAATTCCACGTCCACCACGTTTGGCCAACGAAGTGCCCAAGCATGAACGCGAAAGTGTCGAACGGTGGTGGAACGCTTATTATCATCAGCAACAAATGTTTTTCACCGATCAAGCGGTTACCGCCATGGTGATAGACGCGAAACAAGGATTATTACTGACCGCCAACAGCAATTTGCACGGTGATGCAGAGCGCGGGGAAGTGTTGTTGCCATCGGGAGCGATTAAGTGCTCGGTTTTGGCCAGGAATTTACCATTGGATCTAGCATTATTGAAAGCCGATTCCGCTCTACCAACGCAAGCCATTACGTTAGCGCCATCACCACAATTAAGTTTAGGTCAACCGATTGCCGTCGTTGGCCGTCATCGCGGTGATAATGGTTTCACGGCAACCACCGGGGTGGTATCGACCATAACTCGTCGGAAACAACAAACGGATGCGATGTTTGCGCAAACGGATGCGATGGCGAATTATGGTAGTTTAGGCGGCGCGGTGGTTGATATCGCCGGTGCGGTGGTGGGTATGATGGTGTTGCTCGGGCCTGATGGTGAAGATTTACCATGGGCGATTAATTCCGGCGTCGCTTTATTTGTAGATAGTGCGGCAATATTACGCGCCTTGCCAAAATTACGTGAAGGAAAAACCTCTCGCCGTGCCCCGATTGTTGGTCTGGGCATTAGTATGAATTCTCGCCGTGGAGAGCATCCCATCATTAAAGAGGTCACTGCGGATACAGGAGCGGCTATCGCAGGTATTATGGTTGATGATATTTTAATTAGTGTTGATGGCATTGAAGCCAACAGTCCTTTGGCCATAACGCGTGCGCTGATTCGTCATCGGATTGGGGATATCGTTCCCGTCGTGGTTGAGCGAAACGGTGATCAAGTGACCTTGCAGGTCGAGATTCGGGCATTCCGTGACGATGGCTAAGTTTTTTATTTCACTGGTTATGATAAGTCATTTCTGTCTGCCTTTGGTTGCCGGTGAGGCGATAGAACGCAATCAAGATCGCAGTTTAGCGCAGCGTCTTTTGGCGACGTACGTTTTTGTCGGCAGCGGTAGCGGTGTGGTGGTATCCCCAGACGGTTTAATTCTTACGAATCATCACGTCATTGATGATCTGGATGATTTAACTATTCGCTTTGCTAATGGCGTTAGTCGAAAAAGTGTTTTGCTTGGCACTGATCCAATTGGCGACATTGCGGTGTTGCGCCTGACAGACGTCAAAGATTTACCGTTTGCCGAATTTGCCGATGCTGACGCGATGCATGTAGGCGTTGATGTCATCGCGATTGGAAATCCTTTTGGTCTAGGCGATCTTGACGACACGCCCACGTACACCACCGGCGTACTGAGTGCCGCACGGGTGGTGCGTGGTGATTATACCGATGTTATTCAAGGCGATGCGCCAGTGAATCCTGGAAATTCCGGTGGTCCTTTATTTGATCGTCAGGGAAAATTACTCGGCATAAATGGACAGATCCGTACAGTGTCCGGATTTCGTGTGAATAGCGGTATTGGATTAGCTATCGCCAGCACGCAACTTTCAGCGTTTTTACCGCTGTTAAAAGACGCAGATGGTGGTTACGTTCATCACACCGCGCCACCAAAGGGCATTGAATTAAAAGCGGGCAGCGATGGGGTCGAAGTAGTGAAACCTGGAAGTTCGCCGTTGTCTGCGGGTGATATATTATTGCAGATTGCGAATCGACCTGCGGTGTCGGTCGCCACGGCAATGGGATTATTTTCTTCCTTACCGTATCGCTCAGATGCGACCATTCCCGTGGTCATTCGCCGCAATGGCGAAGAACATCGTTTAAACATTCCTGCTGCACGGCAGACCATTCCTGGGCGTCCTTATCACGGCATCGAAATTGATGAGCGTGGTGGAAGAATTGTTATTGATCACATCGATGAAGAAAGTCCCGCCGAAAAAGAAAAATTAGTAAAAGGTGTCACCGTGGTGAGTGCAAATGGGCGTGAACTCAAACGAAAAATCGATTGGCTCAAAGCCGTGGTGCCATTGGAAATTGGCGACGTATTAAAAATCGATGTGCGTGACGCCGATGGCACTGAGCGCTCGGTGTCGATTCGTTTGCGCCCTCGCTAATGTCATTAATTCCTTTAGCGCTCGCAATCATGGCTGGTGGGCACAGCACGCGCATGGGCCAAGATAAAGCGTTTCTCAACGATGGACGCGGCCCGATTTTAGAACGTTTAGCGCACATGGGATTAAACCTGCCGTTGCCCGTCGTTATTATTGGTCGTGTGCAGCCAGTCGCGTGGCCGTTACCAACGGTGCAATTTCTCAACGATGCTCAGCCCAACCAAGGCCCTCTTGGCGGCTTAGTTACCGCGCTCGCTTATGCTGAAACGGTTATATGCCTGGCTTGTGATTATCCTGGCTTAGAAATCGATGCGCTCAGCTGGTTACGAGATCAATCCCATCACCACGCCCACGGGCTGGTCATCAGTCATGCCGCTGGCATCGAGCCCTTATTTGCGGTGTATACGCAATCGTGTCGCAGCGAAGCGCAGCGTCGATTACTGGCAGGAGAACGCGCTTTACACCGATTAATAGCCGCAAGCGACATTCCCCACGTCGCCGCTCCAGCATGGGTAATTGGTCAATTACAAAATATTAATACCCCAGCGGAGTGGGAACAATTTCAGCAACGGCAAAATCAGAAGTCGGCGAATGTGCCAATTAACGGTCCAGCCGATGTTGTTAAACCGCAGTAAGCCCATCGTTGTCGAAGGGTAAAATACGCGTGGCGGCATTTATGCCGACCGCGTGGTAACTGTCATGCAGCGCTTGCTTGACTGCGTGGGCGTGATCGCGGTGGCTGAAGCTGAGCACCGTACTGCCACTACCTGATAAAATAGTACCGATGGCACCAGCCGTCTGTGCTGCGGTGCGTGCGGCGATTAGTCCGGGATTTAGTGATGCGCGGTAGTGTTCGTGCCACGCGTCATCGAATAATCCGCTTAGCTGATCGATGGCTCCGCTGCTTAATAATGCGGTAATTAACGCGGTTCGCTGCAGAGAACGTACACCTTCGGCGCGAGTAAATTGTTGCGGCAAAATACGTCGCGCGTCGCTGGTTTTGACTTCGTAAGGCGGAATCGCGACGACCGCGACTAAATGGTTTGGCACTGAAATTTTATGCAGTCGCAACGTATTGCCAACGGCGGCGGCGATGGTGAAACCACCAAGACAGCTTGCGGCCACATTATCTGGATGTCCTTCTTGTGCGGCGGCAATTTCAACTAATTCATGTTTGTCGAGCGAACGCCCAGCGAAGCGTTGACACGCGGCGGCGACTCCGAGCACAACGGTTGATGAACTACCCATTCCGCGCGCCAGCGGCACGTCGCCAGTGACGCGCACGGAAAACCCAGGAATGCGTACCTGCCAGCGAACTATGCACGCATCACGAATGGCGCTGGCCATGCGGCCAAGCCCATCATCGGGCGCACCAGGGGCGGTAATTAAATCATCGGCCGATGGAGCCACGCTAATGGTATTCGCGGCACCAAGTGCCATCCCCAGGCAATCAAAACCATGGCCAAGATTAGTGGTCGAAGCCGGTACACGAAATTGCAGCATGGCGCGAAAGTGTGGGATGATGACGCATTGTACAAGGCGGGACATCGAACGTCCGATGTCCGACGTCCGATGTCGGAAAGCCAATGGGAATTTTGCCATCCTATAAAATAATTAACGATCAAGCAGGACGTCGGACATCGGACGTCGGACGTTATTATGGAGGTAAAACGCGATTCTGCTTTGGTGTCGCCTCTTCGACCGGATCAGGCACGCCGGGCAGGCGCGTTGGGTCGGCGATGGGGGGTAGCGTCGCGAGGTAGGCGTCGGCTTGCCCTTCGTCCATGAGTTCGATGCGAAAAAGTTCTTCGGCTGAGCCTAATTGTAGAGTCACGGACATGCGTGCGAGATCGTAGGTCTGTTTGGTGATCAGCGTTTCAGCGTTTACTTTGGTGCCGGTGCCGGAGAAATTTTCAAGAGTTAGCAGCGAACCTTGTGTGGTTAAATGCAGATGTTTGCGGCTTACTGCGCTGTTGAAGTGGTCGCGAATATGACGCTCATTTTCGGATAACGCCAACCACCGA